>DYOQ01000073.1 GCA_020720455.1 Bdellovibrio sp. | reverse complement strand
GTGTGTTGTAGCAGGCCGCAAAGATAAAAGTTGGCCTTTTTTGATTGATGGCGCATACTAAAAAAGCAATGGCCGAATTGACTAAATTTTTCTTAATTCTCAATTAATTTTTAAGTAACTTTTAATTAACCATCTGAAACTTGATTGGTGGCCGTTTTTGCCCACTTAATGCGCACTGCACGCTGGTGGAATAATACCAACAGTAAACCCGCAAAATAGGAGGCGCCCCATGCGTGTGTTGCAGCATCTTGGTCAAGTTTTGTTTCTCCTGATCTTTTTTTTCGGTAGTGCAGTTTTTGATAGTACGACTCTTTACGGTTATTACGATACTCCTAATGATTGGAACTGTGTTGGCAAGGTGAGTGGGCAGTGGAAGTTTGGAGTGGCCCCATTTGCATGTGATGTGGCCCCATTGTTAGAGGAGAAAACGGTTGATGCTGATTTTTCATCTCTTGTTTATGATAAAGATAGAGCTATCTATATGGAACAGATTGTCCCTTTAATTAAAGAGGCTGCAACATATTATCTGCTGAAACGAAAGGCTAGCGCTACATCAGAAGAGATAGATGGTTTTGTCCGTGCGGTTTTAGCTATGGCACATCAAGAGAGCTACATCTCTCATTATCGAAGAGGTGGTGAACGTAAAATAAAAGTAATGAGAGGTGATTTTGGACATGGCCATGGACTTATGCAGGTTGATGATAGGTGGCATTTTGTTGAAGTTCAAAGTGGAAGAGCGTGGGATATAGTATATAATATTATTTACTCATTGGAAGAGTATTACGATGGATGGGAAAGGGCCCAAGAGGAAACGTGTGTTGAGAGTGAAACGGACTACGTAGGAAGAGCAAGGGCCGCATATAGTGCTTATAATGGTGGGCCATCAAAAATTTGTAGATTTACGAAGGCGAATGATTCGTGGGCCAGAAATGATACGGGATATTTTGACAAATTTTCTAATCAGGAATGGGACGAGTTTGTAACAGGTAATGAGATCTCTCAGGTTGATATAAAATGTTATTTAAACAGTGGTAAAGCTAGATGTGATCAACCTTTAAATCCTTCACATATAAAACATTCTTTAGAGTTTTTAGAGACTCATTCGATATTTGGAGTTGGTTCAAAGGTTAGATTGTTAAAAAGTATAAATCTAAGAGATATTCCAGGTGGGGCGCTTGTAGGTAACGCTCTAAATGGGCAGCTGGTCGAAGTTTTGGACTATCGCTATTTTGATGAAACATCGAAGCGATATTACATGATTCAGTATGATGGAAAAACTGGATATATCTATGGTGGAGACGATAATAGCTTTAATACATGGATTGAGTTGAGTGAAAAGTCACCGCAGAATTATTTTATAGCAAATAGTGGTGACTATATTAAAATTAGAAACGGTAACGGAGTGAATCTTCGAGACGTAAACGATAAAAGAGTTCTTGATGCTCTCGAATTTGGCGAGACTGTCCTTGTCGATAGCGTGATATGTGAAAAGGAGAGTAATAATATTTATTACGTTGTTAATTTGAATGGGGTAGTCGGAAGAGTTTATGGAGGACAGGTTTTTCCAGAAATTACGATGGATAGTTGGGCACGTGTTGTGAGCGTTGAGAGCATACGTAAATACGGTAAACTTCGTGACAGAATCTTGTGGCGAGTGCTAAAAAAATGTCCAGAGAGTGGGTGTCAGTATTTAAATCAAATTATATTTAAGAAAGCTTCGTCAAATGCCACAGAAGCTGAGTTTGAAATTCTTGAAGAGCTTGAGTTTATGGTTAAAGTAAAATCGCTTAGTACTGGAGCGGTTGGTTGGTTATATAAGAAAGATATTGTTAGTATGAGTTTAAAATGAGAGTAACATTTACAATTTCTTTTGTTGTTTTACTAGTTGTTTTAACTTTTCTAGGAAATGAGAATAATGATGCCGATAAAGCGTATATCTCAAAAAAGGGCCGTGCAATCGCTGCTGTGTCTGAGACTAAAGAGTCGAGGTCAGGAGATTCTCGAGTGATGGCCATGAGAGAGAATATAGATGCTGCTGCTGAACTGTTTAAAATAGCAGATGATATCTCTAGTGGAGTAATGAATGTTGATGAGAGTAGTCTTGCTATGGCCAGAAGATTAATTCATATTAGAGATGGCCATGTAAAAAAAGCGGCATTGATTGTTCTTTCTTTTGGTACTGTTTCAAAAGGCAGTTTTGAATCTATCTTGAGTGGTGTTATTAACTATCATGACGCGTTCTTAGTTAAAATTGCGCTAGCTGAACTCCTTAGATATAAAGATCAGCAATATTTTGGTGAGCTCTATCCAAAGTTAGAAGAGGTATTAATGAGCGGAAGTCTTCTTGTAAGAGAGGCCGTTGCAGGAATGATGCATCTATATATCAACAAGAAAAATTATAATCATTATAAAAAGTTTGTTAATCAACTTGATGAAAATTCAAAAGAGAGGGTACTACTTGAAGCTTCCTTGGAGCGGTTTAGATTGGAGGTTAGTGGAAGTTAGTGCTTGACACCATGAAATATTTACAACTTTGCTCACCTCGGTTAAACCTGATGGTACCATCAATCAAGTTTATCTAGGAGTTTCGTTTGAGTAAGTTGTTTATAACAAATTTAGTTTTGCTCAATTTTTCGTTACTCTTTTCACTCTTTGCTAAAGATGATTTTCCATTTCTTCAGGTAGTTGAAGACTCAGTTTCAAACCCTTCTAATAAGGTACAAATTTTAAACAGTGGAATGTCTGCTTTAGAGAAAAGATTGCAGATGATTGAGTTAGCGAAGAAAAGTATAAGTATTGAGACATTTATCTTTGATCCAAGTCATCGATCTGTTCGGTTGATTCTTCAGGCGTTATTGGAGAAGGCCAAGAGCGGAATACATATCAGGATACTAGTTGATGCAGGTCCTGGGACTTGGAAGTTACGTTCAAAACATGTAGATGCTCTTAATGAACTTTGTAAAGAGAGTGCTAGTTGTAAGCCTATTGAGTTGCGGATGTATAATCGAATTCCAGCTCCGTCTCTATTTTTTATTTCATCATTGAATTTTAGAAATCATCGAAAGATGTTTTTAGTTGATGACGATCAAGGTTTAACTGGAGGCAGAAATTTAGCAGACGAATATTTTGATTTAGACCTTGAATATAATTTTATGGATAGAGATGTCTACGTTAATGGGCCAGTGGCCAAAACGATGCGACTTTCTTTTGATCGGTTCTGGTATGGGCCAATGTCTATTGGGATGGAGAAGCTACGTTACGCTAGGATTGTAGACGCAACTGAAGATGAAATTGGTGAAAATCGTTATGGAGATGGGCCTGGATATGAAGATTTGCAAAATATTAAAAAGGACTACTGGGGAAAAACTGTAAAGAATCTTGCTGTTAGTTTTGCCACTAACGAAAGCGATAAAGAGTTACTGAAGCGAGTTCGTCTGCTTGGAAAAAAGCTCTTAAACGATCAACCAGTTGGTGGATGTCAAAAACTGACTTTTGTTAGCGATAAGTCTGGATGGAAAAGAAGCGATTTTGTTATCGGCAAGGCCGAATATACAAGAAAAGATTTAGAGGAAGCGAGGTTAGTTGAAAAAAATATATTAATGTATGCAGCAAAAGCGAAAAAGAGTGTTGTTGCCTCATCGCCTTATATGATTGCAACAGGCCAGAGTAAGGAGACTGTTGAACAAATTATCAGTAACGGGGTAGAGCTGACGTTAATGACAAATTCGTTATATTCTACTGATGGAGTTCAGGTCGCAGCAATGTTTTATGATAAGTTACCTTATTGGTTAGGGAATGGAATTAAAGTTTTTATCCATCCCGGAAAATTTTTTCCATATTCAGAAGTCTTTCCTGAGGTGAAAAATACGAGATGGGGAACCCATGCTAAAACATATTTGTACGACGATGATTCATTTATGATTGGGTCTTTTAATATGGATAATCGTTCAAGTTTTTATAACACTGAAGCCGCCATTTTTTGTGAGGGAAATATTGAGTTGGTGGCAAAACTTGAGGAAGATATGAGCTTAAGGAGAAGCCACTTTCTACAAATAAAAGACTCACATAGTGCGATAGATAGCGATGGAAATGAGGTAGGAATTTATGGGACGGATAATTTTTTAAAGATTTTAGAGCTTAAACTTTGGACGCCAATTTCAAAGATAGTCACACCATTACTTTAAGTGTAGAGAGGGTTTATATGTTGTTGAATAATTTTTTAAAAACGCTAACGTTACTGACTCTGGTAAGTGGATTTGAAGTGTTCGCAGAGAATGATTTTCCCTTTCTTCAAACGATAGAAGAGAATTTGGATCATCCACAAAATAGTGTTCAAATACTTAGTAGTGGAATAGCGGCACTGGAAAGAAGATTACAGTTAATTGATGAGGCCAAGGAGTCGATCTCGGTGGAGTCTTATATTTTTAGACCTGATGATCGTTCTGTAAGACTTATTTTGCAAGGATTACTAAAGAGGGCCAGTGAGGGGATTAAGGTAAGAATTCTCGCAGATGCAGGGCCTGGTACTTGGCAATTAAAGACAGAACATATTGATGGGCTAAATCAGCTTTGTAAAAAGAGGCCTACCTGTAGACCGATTGAAATTAGATTTTATAACCACGTTCCGTCGGCATTTTTTATTTCAAGTTTAAATTTTAGAAACCATCGTAAATTTTTTCTTGTTGACGATAGGGTTGGAATCACAGGTGGGAGAAATTTAGCTGATGAATATTTTGATCTCGATCATGTCTACAATTTTTTAGATAGAGATGTTGCGATTACTGGCCCAATGATTAAAACAATGAGCCTCGCTTTTGATATGTTTTGGAACTCATCTTTGACAGATAAGATGGAAAAGCACCGAGATCAAAAGCAGAAAAATTATTGGACAGAGAATGTCCCCACAATTGCTAATAGCTTTTCGGTTAATGATGCAGATAAAGATCTTAGAGAGAAGGTAAAGAATCTTGGTGAAAAAGTTTTGGCAAGTGAACCGATCGGCAGTTGTAAAAGGTTGACGTTTGTTAGCGACAAGTCTGGTTGGAAAAGAAGTGATGCGATGTTAGGAGATGCTGATCTAACCAGAAAGGATATGGAAAATGCTAGGCTTGTTAGAAAACAGTTAATTGAACATGCAATGAAGGTTAGAAAGAGTATTATTGTTTCTTCGACATATCTAATTGAGACAGAAAATAGTGAGAATGCGCTGAAATCTTTAAGTGATAGAGGTGTTGAGATAACATTGATGAGTAACTCATTAAACTCTTCTGATGGTTTTCAAGTTTCAGCTATGCTCTATGACAAGTTCCCCGACTGGTTAAGTCGGGGAATTAGTGTTTATTTACATAGTGGTCAAATGGTAGAAGGGACTGAGGTAGTAGAACCAGAGGTTGGTAGTAGTAGATGGGGAACTCATGCTAAGACTCATTTGTACGATAACGACTCATTTATGATTGGTTCTTATAACATGGATAATCGTTCAAGTTTTTATAACACGGAAGCTGCTGTTTTTTGTGATGGTAATGAGGATTTGGCGGCCAAGCTTGAAGAAAGTATGGAGAGAAGAATCAATAACTCAATTCAACTTTTTGACAAAGATACTGCTGTAGACAGTTCTGGAAAAAAAGTCAGCGTTTATGGGAATGTTAACTATTCGAAAATTTTAAAACTCTTGCTCTGGACACCTGTTTCTAAACTAATTAAACCGATTCTGTAGTTATATTATTTTTTTAAAATAATTAGTAGCTGGTTGCTAATGAGTGGTTTTCTTGTAATAATAAAATGACATTTATTTGTTGATTATTGGGGGCCACTCATGGATATAAGAGTTTTGCTTTTCTTGTTTGTTTCATTGCTACTATTTGGTTGTTCGTCAGGACCTGTTGCTAAGTCAGAATCAGTTAAATTAAAGGTTGTCGAAAATAAAACGTTTGAATGGGGTGCTAGTTCGGATAATGCTACGGCCGGAAAGTTAAGTAGCATTGGTTTTGAACAAAACAGCGTAGAGTTTAGTTCAAATACCGTAGCATTATTAAACAAAAATATTGAGATTTTAAAAGCTAATCGAGACGTTAAGATTCAATTAGAGGGCCACTGTAACCCTATGAAAAATCCAAAATGGGATGTCTTGTTTGCGCTTAAAAGAGCAGAAAAAGTAAAAAAATATTTAGTTAGCAACGGTATTGATGAGAAGAGAATCTCGCTAATCTCTTTTGGGCGAGAAAAACCTGTTGTTGAAAATAAGAGTGAGATTTATAAAAATAGAAGAGTCAACTTTGTTGTCTCATATAGATAGAATTTTTTAAGGAAGAAAATATGTCTAGAAAAATGTTAGTTTTAATTTTGACCTTAATTATTTCAGTGATGCTTTTTAATGTAGCTTCTGGTGTCGTTGGTGCTGCAAAAGTAGTTACGGTGAGAGGGAAGGCGTTCCATATTGATGGTGCGAAAGGAAGAGCTCCATTAAAAGATGGAGATACTGTTGCTGAGGGTAATACTGTTGAGACAGAAAAAAGAAGTATGGCCTCGCTTGTTCTTAGCGACAGTTCTAAAATTACGATTGGGCCAAGTAGTAAAATGTCAATAACAGCGGCCCCTAGCAGTGGAAATGTTGGAGTTATTTCGTTGTTAGAAGGTGTTATTAGATCTCAAGTAGAAAAAAATAGTAACCCTGATGGAAAAAGCAAGATGTTAATTAAAACAAAGACTGCTGCGATGGGTGTTCGTGGTACCGATTATGAAATTTTTTATTATCCTGAAACTAAAATTACTAACACGATTACCTATAGTGGTGAAGTAAAAATGGTAGATACTAGCACTATTGATAAATATGTTAAATTAGCAATGGTTAAAGAGGGCATTGACGCTAAAGAGTTGGCCGAAGTTAGTGGTTATGATATCGTCCAGCTAGTCTCATCAAAAATGTCTGCAAGAAAGGGAAACTCA
This sequence comes from Bdellovibrio sp., assembly GCA_020720455.1. Lineage (GTDB taxonomy): Bacteria > Bdellovibrionota > Bacteriovoracia > Bacteriovoracales > Bacteriovoracaceae > DYOQ01. Next base: position 4,309 of record DYOQ01000073.1, on the reverse strand, counting down.
GTTGAAGTATTAGCAATAGAGTCGGCGCTTAATGATAAGGCCGCTTCATCTATTGGAAGAGGAAAGTTTTCATCGATCGATCCAACCGTTTCAAAATTTGTTTTTAAACCGGCGATGTTAAATAAATCACTCTTTCATTTGAGAAAATCGGATAATGATTTTTCAGAGCAGTTAGCTGGAAGTGCCAAGGAGAGTGGCGGAGACTCTAATGGTGGTGTAGTTAAATCTATTGTACCACAAGGAATGGCGCCAAGTAGTGCTGTCGTTGAGGGTGGCGGCGATATGATTGTTGGGAGCTCATTAAAAGAGAGCGTTAATGAAGAGCTAGGAATAGCCAAAGGTGGAGATGTAGGCGAGGGTGCTGCTGGTGGAGATAAAGTTGCAATAGCTGATGGTGCCGCTCTTATGAGTGGAGGAAAAGTTGTAGTTCCAAATCCGGCAACAAGTTTTAGAGATCCTGTTACAGGAGCAATGATTGATCAAAGTTTTAAGTTTAATAAGGGTGAGTTAGATTTGTCTAGTGGAGGAAGAGATCCTGCTAGTGGTGAGGGCCCCAAATTTATTACGATGAATGATTTAAAAAATAGTGGCCAATTAGGTGAAAACATCTATCAGGGTGCTACTCTTAGGAATGATGGCGACATGTTTGCTCCACCTCCTATGATTCCAATTGAGTTTGATTACTCTGTAGTCGAAGATTTTGCAGATGATGCGGTTAAAGTCTTGGATGATTTTGGTGATATAGGGTTTTCAACTGTCGTAATAAATGTTGTTGTTGAATAGTCGTAATTTTAGTTTAGATTGGAGTTTTCAGTGACTAGCTTTAGAAACTTTCTCTGTTTTATTTTAATACTATGTTTAACCACCGTTCCTACTATTGTATTTGCTAATAACAATGTTAGGTCTCCATTAGTTAAAGAGATTTATACTCTTTATAAAGATGGTGATTACGAGCAGGTAGTAAAAAAAATAGATGAGCTCATTGAACTAGTTGGAGAGTGGGGGATGGCCTATTATCTAAAAGGTAGGGCATATTTTTTAATGTCTAAATATGATAAGGCGAGCGAAGCTTTTGCTAAAGCCTATAAAGCAAATGTTTTTCCACGAAGTATGTTTTATGAGTATGCTCAATCGCTCTATGGTGTAAATGAGTTAAAAAATGCTAGAATTTTTTTTAAAAAAGCTATTGATGAAGGGTTTAGTCCAGATAAAGCGTTATACTATTATGCCTACTGTAGTCAGTTGCTAGCAGACTATCCTGAAGCAGAAAAAAATTACAAATTGTTGATAAATGCGACGAATGCAGATCCAGGCCTAAAACAGGCCTCACAGTTTATGCTTGCTAAAGTCTATTTAGAACAATCAAAAGAGAAAGGTTTGGCGAAAGAGGAGTTTGTTCAAAAGGTAGTAATCCCTGAACTACAAAAGGCGAAAGAGCTTGATGAAAAATCTGCAATGGCAAAGGATATTGTCAGCGAGATTCAAAAGGTAAAAAAAGATAACAATCTTTTATATAAAGATGGCCGAACAGTATCTGAAAGCTCTCTCTATTTTAAATTTGAACAGGAGACATCCTACGACAGTAACGTTACTCAAGAATCAGATGACACTGCAAGTAGTGTTGGAACGGATAAAACATCTATTGTGTCAAATACCGATTTTGAACTTGGTTATAAGTTTGATATTGCGCGGTTGTTAGTCACAACAGTTGAGATAGCAGGAAGCTATAGTAAATATCTAAATGATGATGTTGATTCAGTGAGAATGAACAATCAGTATTATTACGAACCATCTATAAAAAATAGTGTTAAGCATAAGATTAATGGTAAGGCAGCTTCAGCTAATTTAGATTTTGTTTATAACGGAACAAGTAAGGCCTTCCAAGGTGATTACAAGTCGCTTGAAGCGTACTCAACACATTGGTCAGTATCACTTGGCGAGCAGTTCTCTTTTTTTGCAGCAGGGGACACCATGTTTTCTTTGAAGTATAAAGATTTTCAAGGAGTTGATGGATCAACTACAGATTCAAGGAGTGTTGCTCTAACTACGCTTCAGTATTTCTTTCTTAGCGAAGGAAGGATCTATCTCTTGATGTTTTATCTAGATGATACAAAAACAAAACCGATAGAGTTAAGCAGTACAAGAAGTTATTTAATAAAAAATAGTTATATTGGTGGAGAAATTTTTAGCGGGTTTACTTGGAATGGTGGAGTCGGGATAAATATTATTGATACATTAGAACAAAAAAGTACAAGGGGAACTGAGATCATGTTTATGCCAGATATCTCATTAGTTCGTCCAAATCTATTTGGTAAAAGTTTTAAAAGTGATCTGGAGTTAAAATATGAACTAGTCAAGAAAAGTTCCGATCTTGATTCTTATAATTATACGGATCATATCTTATCTTTGTCATTTAGTATAAATCTATAATAGAAACGCTAAACTACTTTTGCCATTTAAAATTTTTCTTAATCTCTTCTGGTTTTGGCGGTATTTCAAAATTTTCACAACCAGTTATTTTTTTGTGACTCTCTTTATTTATTACAATCTCGTTTTCAAGTTGTAAAAAATTACTTCTAATTGTCTTATTTGGCCCATCATATAACGCAATCTTAGCGATGTATTTGCCTGTGAGAGTTGTTCCGCCACTTAGAGCGATAGGTACAAGGGAAAAAGGTTCAACAGTTTGTGTGAGTTCTCGTTCATATACGGGTGAGACAACCAGTTTTTCAGTTGGCCGTTTTTTTTCAATCATCTCAGGCCCTTTTAATATGTAGTCGTGGCCAAACGCTGGACATTGAAAATTTTCAAACCTAGATGATGGAATGGCCGCATGATATAAGACTCTGATAAATCCGCTCTTGATCTGCCTATAGTTATAAATTGTCTTAGCTCTTTTGGTTGTTGCATAGATAGGGATTTGCACAAAACCAATGGACTCATTTCCCATAATGGTCTCTTTTTCAATTTCGACTAGCCAACTATTAATTTTATTACTTGAAAGAAGGTGCTTGAAATCACTGTTTTCAAGTTGTGGAAAACTCAGCTCCATTAAAAAACCTTTACTCACACTCTGTTTAAAAAGAGGGCCAACTTTCCAAACTATTTGTTTAACTTTAGTAAGCTTACTATTTTTAGGAGTTATAGTTATACTCCCATACTTTGGATCTTGTTGATAAGATGAATACTCTTTTGTACATGATGTAATCATTTCAACCCCAAAAGTAATTAATGATAGTAATACTAATTTTCTCATGAGACTACCAATAGAGCAGCTGTCTGTTTTTTTGTTTTTACTGTAATGCTGTTACCGGGCATAACAATAAGAGCATGAAATTTTTCTAATAATTTTGATTCAATAAAAGCTTCACCATCTAAGCAGATAAGACTTATAGCTCTTGAACTTGAATTGTTAAACTGTTTTGAAGAGTTCGTACTTAAAACTAGACTTTCGACTTTGAAGTCACGATGTTCTGTTAGTACGCTGCTTGTGTTTAAGCAGTTTGATTTGGCCTTATAAGAGTTTGGAGAGTTAAATGAAGGATCAAAATTAATAACTTTAAGCGCAGTATCTACATGTAACTCTCTTGGCCGTCCACTTGGATCAGTTCTATTCCAGTCCCAGGCGCGGTAAGTGATGCCACAAATCTGTTGAGTCTCAATTAAAAAGACATCTTTGCCAATAGCGTGTGCTGTTTGTGGATTCACATGAAAAAAATCCCCTTTCTTTACAGGAAAAAAATTTAGTAACGTTGAGATATCATCACCATTTTGAAGAGAACGTTTCATATCATCTCTAGTGATTCCTTCTTTCATCCCGAGATAGATGCCACTTCCAGGTTTTGCTTCTAAAATAAGCCAGCATTCACTTTTGCCACATGAGTTCTCATTCTTTTTTGCGAATTCATCATCGGGGTGAACTTGAATTGAGAGGTTATCGCTCGTATCGATTAGTTTAATTAGATACGGAAGAGTTTTTTCGTTAACATAATTTGAGAGCGGTCTGTTTAAATATTTTGACTCTTTATTTTTTAAGATTGAGACTAAAAAGGCTTCGCCAATAGTTAAGCTCGGTTGCTTAAAAATCTCCCCAAGTCTTGTATTGCCCCAAATTTTATCTTCTAAGAAAGGGGCGAGAGCGGAATTGTCGGGTATTGTGTTCATGAGACCTCCAATGAAAAATTGTAACATAAAAGCGTAAGGGCCGTTTATCTTTTTGAACTTATCTCCGTACTAATACTTGGAATATTTTTCTGTTTTATATTTTTTTGGCGTTTAACTGTTTTTTGGCCTTAAGCCTATTTTGGTA
>DYOQ01000019.1:35389-46616 GCA_020720455.1 Bdellovibrio sp. | reverse complement strand
AATTCAAACAAAAAAACGGGCGGATCACTCTCATGATCCACCCGCGCTTTTTAAAAATCTATAAGCTTAATTAATTAGCTTACATCATTGGAGGCATTCCACCGCCCATTGCTGGAGCTGATCCATCTTTCTTTGGAGCATCTGCAATCAATGTTTCTGTTGTTAGCATCATACCAGCAACACTTGCTGCATTTTGAAGTGCTGAACGAACAACTTTAGTTGGATCGATAATACCAGCAACAACAAGGTCTTCATACTTGTCATCTTTTGCATTATATCCATAATTTTCTTTTTTAGAACTTCTTACTTCGTTAGCAACAACTGAACCTTCTAAGCCAGCATTGTTCGCTATCTGCTTTACAGGCTCTGCAATTGCCTTTCTAATGATTGAGATACCACTTGTCTGCTCTTCATTCGCACCTTTTAAATTATCAAGAACTTTAGCAGCATGAAGTAGAGCACAACCACCACCAACAACAACGCCCTCTTCAACAGCAGCTCTAGTTGCATTTAGTGCATCTTCTACTCTGTCTTTCTTCTCTTTCATCTCAGTTTCACTTGGAGCACCAACATTGATAACTGCTACACCACCGATTAGTTTTGCTAAACGCTCTTGAAGTTTGTCTTTGTCATAATCAGAAGTTGTCTCTTCTATCTGAGCTTTAATAGCTTTAGCTCTATCTTCAACAGCACGAGGATTTCCTGCACCATCAACGATTGTTGTATTTTCTTTGTCTACAGTTACTCTCTTTGCACTACCTAGATCACTTAATTCTGCTGATTCAAGAGTTCTTCCAAGTTCTTCAGATATAACAGTTGCACCAGTTAGAGTTGCAATATCTTTTAGCATCTCTTTTCTTCTATCTCCAAAACCAGGAGCTTTAATAGCACAAACGTTCAAGCTTCCTCTTAGTTTATTAACTACAAGTGTTGTTAGTGCTTCACCATCAACATCTTCAGCAATCATAAGAAGCGGTCTACTTGTTTGAACAGATTTCTCTAGGATGCCAATCATCTCTTTCATACTGCTAATTTTTTTATCAGTAATAAGAATATTTGGTGAATCAAATACTACTTCCATTTTTTCAGCGTTATTTACGAAATATGGAGATAGGTATCCTCTGTCAAACTGCATTCCTTCTACAACATCAAGAGTTGTTTCAGCAGTCTTTGACTCTTCAATTGTAATAACGCCTTCTTTACCAACTTTTGACATCGCCTCAGAGATAATTCTACCAATTTCTGGATCGTTGTTTCCTGAAATTGTTCCAACTTGTGCAATCTCTTCATCTGAAGATACTGGCTTGCTAAGAGATTTAATCTTCTCAACAACCTTAGTAACCGCTAAATCAATACCTTTTTTTAGCTCCATTGGGTTGTGTCCTGCTGTTACAAGCTTCACCCCTTCTATATAAATCGCTTGAGCTAAAACAGTTGCAGTAGTTGTACCATCACCTGCGTCTTCATTGGTCTTCTGAGCAACCTCTTTAACCATCTGTGCGCCCATGTTTTCAAAATTATCATCAAGCTCGATCTCTTTTGCTACTGTAACACCATCTTTTGTAATCTGTGGTGATCCAAAAGATTTTTGAATTACAACATTTCTTCCCTTTGGCCCAAGTGTAACTTTAACTGCGTCTGCTAGAGCGTTAACTCCATTAAGGATTGCTCCTCTTGCTTCCTGACTATACTTTAATACTTTTGACATAACTATTTCCTTTGTTTAGTGTTTGTTAAAAAATAACTCTAAATGTTTAATCTACTCAATTACACCTAAAATATCGTCTTCTTTCATAATCAAATACTCTTTTCCATCAACCTTAACCTCTGTTCCAGAATACTTTCCAAATAGAATACGATCTCCTTCTTTGACATCTAGTGGCCAAAGAGTCCCGTCCTCTCTTCTCTTGCCTGTACCGGCCTTTATGACTTTACCTCTGGCTGGCTTCTCAGTGTGATTGTCAGGGATAATGATTCCACCTGCTGTCTTTGTCTCTTCTTCTAATCTCTCCACCAAAACTCTGTCTTGCAATGGTCTAACTCGCATACAATAACCTCCGCGATAATATTTTGGGCATAACTGCCTTGTTAGTTTTCTTCTTTCACACACAATGTAAGCACGATTTGACGGGTGTCAAGGGAAAGGTAGAAAAAAAACTATTTATGCACAACGCCGTAAATATGACTAGCTAAGCGTTACCTCAAACAAGGCTTAACATTCCAAATATCCTTAGCGTATTCAGAGATTGTTCTATCTGAAGAAAATTTCCCCATCCTTGCCATATTCAATATACCTTTGCGATGCCACTCATTTGGTTTCGCATACAGCTTCGAAACACTTTTTTGCATCTCAACGTAACTTCTAAAATCTGACATAACATAGAAACGATCATTCCCCATTAGTTCATTTGTAATCGGGGTAAATAATCCACGATCAAATGGGCTAAAGAACCCTTGAGACAATTCATCAATGATACGTCGTAGCTCCCCATCCTCATCAAAATATTTTCGAGGATTATATCCATTCATTGCCAAATTTTTGATGTCATTAACTTTGTTCCCGAAAATGAAAATGTTTTCTGCACCGACCTCTTCTTGCATCTCAACGTTTGCACCATCAAGAGTACCAATAGTTAATGCACCATTAAGAGCAAACTTCATATTACCAGTACCAGAAGCTTCGTAACCAGCTGTCGAAATTTGTTCTGAGAGGTCAGTTCCAGGCATAATTCTTTCTGCAAGTGAAACATTGTAGTTTGGAATGAAGGCAACTTTCAATAAATTTCTAGTAGCAGGATCTCTGTTAATGACACTTCCTACACAGTTAATTAACTGGATAGTCAATTTGGCCATGTAATAACCTGGAGCGGCCTTGCCACCAAAAAGAACAGTCCGTGGAATATGTTCCGCATTTGGATTATCTTTAATTCGGTGATAAAAATGAATCGCATGTAAAACATTTAACAACTGTCTTTTGTATTCGTGAATTCTTTTTACTTGGACATCAAACATTGAGCTGTTGTTAACTTTAACATCACACTTATCAAAAATTATTCTAGCTAATTTATCTTTATTAAGTTGTTTGATCTTGATCCACTCTGCAAGAAACGATGGATCATCTGCAAACTTTTCCATTTTTTTCAACTCTTCAAGTTTTGTAACCCAACTAGTCCCAATCTTAGAAGCAATAAGAGCACTCATCTCTGGATTAGATTTTTTAATCCACCTTCTTGGAGTAACACCGTTAGTTTTGTTATTAAATTTTTCTGGATATAGTTCATAAAAATCTTTAAAAATTGTCTCGACGAGTAGTTTACTATGAAGGGCCGCAACTCCATTAACAGAGAACGATCCAACAATCGCCAAGTTGGCCATATTGACTCGCTTTTCCGCTCCCTCTTCAATAATTGACATTCTTCTAAAACGATCAAAATCTCCAGGGAAACGGTAAACTAAATCCTCTAAAAATCTTCTATTAATTTCAAAAATAATCTCTAAATGCCTAGGCAAGAAATTTTGAAACAGATATACCGGCCAACGCTCAATTGCTTCTGGTAAAATTGTATGATTTGTATAAGCAAAAACTTTGCTAACAATACCCCATGCCTTTTCCCATTTATATCGATACTTATCGATCAAGATTCTCATAAGCTCAGCAATACCCATTGTTGGATGTGTATCATTAAGTTGGATAACCACTTTTTCGGCCAGAACTTCAGGCGAATCTCCAGAACGTTCCAACCGTTTTAAAATATCTTGGATAGAAGCCGATACCATAAAATATTGTTGTTTAAATCTAAGCTCTTTTCCCTCTTCAAAATTATCGTTTGGATAAAGGACTTTTGAGATAGTCTCTGAAATGTTTTTTTGTTCAACAGCTCCAATATAGTCACCAGTATCAAAACTTTTTAGACTAAACTCTCGAGTTGCTCTAGCACTCCACAAACGAAGGGTATTAACAGTGCTTGTATCATACCCAGGAACTGGAGTGTCATACGCTTTAGCAATTACTTCATCGTAACCCACCCAAAAACTTTCCAGATTTCCATTTGGGTCCTGATGATGTTGAACTTGGCCTCCAAATTTAATTGTGTAGTTTGTTTCAAATCTTTCTAACTCAAATGGATTCCCATGACGTAACCAAGTATCTGGCCGTTCAACTTGTCTGCCTTCCACAATCGTTTGATCAAACATCCCAAATTCATACCGAATCCCATATCCATATGCTGGAAGACTCATCGTCGCCATTGAATCAAGAAAACAAGCTGCTAGTCGACCTAAACCACCATTACCTAATCCCGCATCCCACTCTATCTCTTCCATTTCAGCACACGAAACTCCAAGCTCATCCATCGCCTGTTTTGTAATCTCACTTAGCTGTTGATTAATAATCGCATTGCCTAGAGTTCTGCCCATCAAAAATTCTAATGATAAGTAATAAACTCTTTTTGGGTTTTTTTCATAATAGTACATCTGAGTGTTATGCCATTTCTGAATCATCTTATCTCTAATAGCGTATCCAAGCGCTAGAAACCTCTCTGTGTTCGTTGAGTGCTCTAGCGGGCTTCCAAGTGATAATAATAAACGTTTGTTAAACTCTTCCTTAAACTTTTCAACAGCTTCCTTGTTCATATAATCTCCAAAAATCAGATGGTTAATTAAGATTAAGTCCGCATCAAATACAATGCAAGCTAATTAAACCCGCACAAAATAGTATGGCACCCTTCTTGCTCATAAAACGTGGTAGTTGACTTTTTTGGCAAGGAATTGGCCATGAATAATGAGTTTAAGAGACATTTTAACACCACTATTACCGCTTGTATCATTCAAGCAGTTTTCCTAGTTACACCTAGTTGGAAATTGCTTGCAGAGGATAATACTCAAGTATCTGAGCAAGAAAATTCAATAACAAACAATACCTTAACAAAAAAGTTGGGCCTTATATCTGATATCTCATTTTCAACGAACGGATATAAAAAAGGAACAACCTCAAATGAAATGAGCACTGGTGCCAGTTTGACCACAAATTATACAACTGACTACAAATTTGACATCGGCATGATCAATGAGTTTTCTAAAGATTTAACAGATGCTAAGGAATCATCCATTAGTGACATTATTATCTATGCAAACAAAAGTTTCAAGCAACCAAACGATTACACGTTGCTATCAGGAACTGCTTATACCGTGTTACCAGCTTCTGAAACGAGCAGAAAAGATACCTCACTAAGAGCAGGATTTATTCTCGCTCCCTCTGTAACATTTGATTTAAAACCAATTGGCCTAAAATATGTTAGCTATGGCCTAACATTAACTCATGCTAGATATTTTCATGAATACTACGTTAGCGCGACTGGTTCATCAAACACAAAGTATTACTACCGTCTAACACACTCTCTAACATACTCTCCGCTAGAGACTCTTGCTATTAATTTCACTCTTAAAACTACCAGGCCAACCACTTACCATGGCAACACAAAACATATCACTTATTCTGAATCTTTTGATGTAACTAAAAAAATTTCAGAGCGTTTAGGTATATATATAGGATTAACAAATGCTGGTGATTTTTTTAAACCAAACGGTGTCGATTCAAACGTGAAGTTTGTGGATAATGAAACCACTAATTATAGTGTAGGTTTTACTTATAAGTTTTAGGTCATGGAAGTAGGAGGGGTTATGCGTTTTTTATTAATAGTAAATCTGATGTTTTTGTTTCTCGTTAGTTGTTCAGAAGATAGACCTGTCAAACTAAATGAAGAACAAAAGCGAACTCTCTTTGACATAAAAGAGTTAGGGTCAATGCAGATCATAGTGACCACAGCGTCTACTTCAGACAATGCAATTACCTCAATTGAAAATGGCCAGATCCTAAAAGCTAGTGGTCAAATCTCCTCATTTCCAGTAACAAAAATTGACCTTACTGACGAAAGACTTAAAACAATGTTCCAAGGTCTTCAAATCGAAGGCTTCCCTAGTAATCCATTTAAAATAAGACTTGAAATTAATAAATCTTGGGTTATTGCTTACAAAGTAATTGCCAGCAAAAAACAAGAAGAGACTCTCGGCGATTTTGAAAAAAGCATTATGTTTGAACGAAACGGAGAAAAAGTTGTTGCAATTTTCCAACTCCCTATCGATAAACACGGAGTAATCGTCAGAGACAAAAATGAGTACGATGAAGAGACAGGAAATGTTAGCCTAGTAAACCAAAATTTTGAGGCCAGCACACATATTGAATTTTCTCCGCTCGCCTCAAAGAGAGTTCTTGTTGGACTAGCCGGGATGGAAGAGAGTTTAAGTGATCAATATTTTCTAGTTGGTAGACTAGATAACAAAATGTATGAAATATCAGATTTTGTAAGTAGAACTGGAATCGAGATTAAACCAGATCCAAAACTTACTCACGGTACAAAAATCTTCACTCAACTTTCAGAGAGTGGAGCATTAAAGTTAATGAAAGTTGCCACGCTAGGTGAGTTAACTACGTCTCAGTTAGATGTTTTAAAAAATTATACTACTACTAGCGATACTCATCTTTCCGTTAAGCCATGCTCCGTACTTGGCTTAGTAATAAATGGATACGAAGACAACTGCTTCCTGGTTGATAAGTATAAGCTTAGTAGCAGTGATATATCCTATGTCTCACCAGTATCAACAACTATAAACGGAGTAACCTCTTGGGAAACTTCATTCCAAATTGTTAATAAAAACAGTGCTCGAATAGTAAAAATCTCAAGTAAACCAACCGTTAATGATATTGAGGAGGACGTTTCGGATGATTTCTACTTTGATCCAGAAAAAAGTTTAAAAGTTGCCAGCTTTAAAATAGCGACTAGCGGAAAAGATTTTAAGGACTGGGAACAAAAGCAGTTCCTCTTTAGACGAACCATGATGGATGTGCCAAACAGCTTTGAGTATGCAATGCCAGGTTCAGCAGGAAAACTTAAAATTATTAATTTTTCTTTTGAGAAAGACCATTTAAATATCATTAGGGCCCACGCCATGTTTGATAGGCTTATCGGGAACACAGACTTAGACAAAGAGATCTTAATGTCCTTTCCTGTCAAATATTTTAAACTAAAACGAACAAACGGCTCTGGTGAAAAACTTGCCACTCCTCAAATTGTTCAAACTACTTTTGAAGATTCTGAAGCAGTAGCAATATTAGATTGGAACAACAACCTTATTCCAGATACCCACTCTCCTCTAGAGTATTATGGCCTAGCAGGCTTCTGTTTTTTAGGAAAGGCCCAGCAGATAGTTGAAGATATCGACCTTTCAAAAGAAAATGGTGTGCTTGGACTATCGCTGAAATCGACATATCCTGTAAACCCATCAGCTGGCTGTACACAAGAGGGTGGATATTTTGACGATTTCCAAAGTACATTTACGTTCAAAGAAAGAGTATCGTTTAAAGAATACGTCGCAGATACAAACGAAGAAGTTCCATTAATGTCACTTCCATTTTCTGCTCAGAAAAAATTACGGTTCGGATATTTTACATACGATAAAAACACAAGAGATAGTGCTGGCGGTAATACTCAAAATAGTGTTATGCCAATGGGTACAGTCATAGATTTTAGAGACAAGACTAAAACTTACGAATACGTCCTTGCCGGAATCCCAAGCGAAGAAGAGAGCGATTCTTCTGCTGAGATGGATGGAATAAGAGGAAGGTTAATCGAATCAACCAAGAAAGTCGTAGCAAATATCAATGCAGTTCTCCATCAAGCATTTTCCGGAACTGATTTAGATAGAAATGGAGATTTCGTCACCCTTAAGGTTGAATCTTTATCAAAAGAAGAAGAACAACTTTATGGCGTTGAAGGAGTCAGTGCTAAATACATGGGTGATCTTGATAGAAACTACATCTACTACATCAAGAAGGCCCTTGAATCTGGAATTCTTGGCCTTGGTGGTAACCATCATAATCCAAGAAACGGTAAGGTTGAAAACGGATCTGTTTATATCTATGGTGGAAATTTATGGGACTACATGGATTACAAAAAACAAAAAACAGATCTAATTGCTCAATACCAAGATCTTAAAAAATTTATTGAGAGCTTAAATGCTGAAGCTGCTGCTAACACTCCTACGACTGAAACCAGTCCAGAAGCTGCTCCTCAAGCAGAAGAATCAACAGCACTTATTAATGATGTAGTAAATCGTTCGGCCATAAGCGAACAAATCAATAAGACGGCAATTAATAAACTGAAATTTGATAACCTAGATTTACCTTCTGGTATCAAAATTATTGATACCAACATTAACAGACTAGTAAATGCTGACAAATCAAATATCAAAAAAATGATCGAGCTATCGCAAAGCTCTATAAACAAATACACCGCCGACCTAATCAAGAACAAGTTTCCAAGCATGGATGGGAAGGCCCTTCAGTTTGTTGACAAGATCGAAAAAATTCTTCAACCAGGTGTCGTTACAAATTCAGCCACCATCGAGGAAATCTTTAATGATAAAAAATCATCTAAAGCCTACCGTGATGCTGTTGTTGAGAAAATGGAAAAGGCCAACATTGACGTTCACTTAATCGATAGAGATATGATGTCACAAATTTCATCATTAAGTAACAAGTTTGAAAACATGAGCAAGCTTGATATCTTTATTTATGAATATGGAGCAACTCTTGCTCACGAAATCATGCATAACTTTGGTTTAAGACATAACTTCATCGGTTCGTTTGATAAAAATAATTTCCAATTCAAAAATGATGATGGCTCAACTATCCCTTCAGATAGAAACTACTCATCAGTCATGGACTACGAAGAGGTTATCAGTGACGGCCTTGCGCCACACGATGTTTATGCCCTAAGAGCTGGATACACAAACCTCTTAGAGCTTGCAGACAACGCGCCAGTAGAAACTGACAGCGACGGCAAGCAATTCATAACTGTTGCAAGCACAGGACAAAAGATTACAGTCGTTAACAATAGATTCATTCGTATAAACGATATAAAGGGTGCTCTAAATCTCACATACTGGGAAGATCTAAACTCAAAGGACATTTCCCGCTTGCATGTTAAAGAATATTTGTACTGTACAGATGAAGATGCAGGACTTTATCCAACATGTAACAGATTTGACATAGGAACAAGCGCAGTAGAAATTGCTGACAATATTATTGATAACTATCAAGCACTCTACCCTCTGTCTAATTATAGAAATAAAAAAATCAGCATGACAACTAATCCAGGAAGCTACATCGGTTACCTGTTTAGAAATTTCACAACACTTAGACAGTTTTTAGAGGAGACTTTTTACCAATCAATCTTTGTAAAAGCTGACCAAGCTGTTGTTATGGATCATGCTTACGCTACTGATAAAGCTTTTAGATTTTTCAATGACGTTATCAGAGGACCAGAACCGCTATCAGGAACATTTAATAATGCCGAAGATAGATTCATAGTTAAAGAGGTTAAAGGGAAAAAAGTTTTAATTTTCGCCAAACCTCTAAAAGATACTATCATCGATCCAGGCCATGATGATTCTGAAATTAAAATGAGAGGAGTTGAGTACGATAAAATAGTTGCTCTACTGCACCTATTCAAACGTTCTCTTGGATATGAGCGATATACAAAATCATCTCTTACTATCTCTTATTACTTGTTTGAAAAAATTCTTTATGGAGTAAAAAGCGCAGAAGACAGCCTTGTGGTAAATACTCTTACTCAAATACTAAATGATGACTTAGTTCCTTTTATGATTACTGATAAAGGGTTAGTTGATCTTGATAACGACCTAAAAGCACCAACCAGTGAAATGCTTAGATATTACGCTGGAATTGGAGCGATGGCAGAAATGGATATACCAGGAGTTACTCTTCAAGATAATCCTTCGACAATGTTTAGATTTATAAGCAATCCAACATTTTCTAAAAAAGTAGCTGACGTTTTTCAAGCACCAGGAGCTGGCAAGGATGATTTAAGGTACGCCCCGCTTTCAAATGCCTCTTCAGCTAAAATGATTGCTGGGACTTTCATTGCGCAGAATGAAATTCTTTCAAAACAGAGCGATCTATTACCACTATTTCAAAAGTGGCTAGCTTTAGCGCTTAATGAAACTCCAGAAAACAAAGAAGATTTACAAATATCAAAAAGAATACTTGAAGTGGCGATCTCAAAGCTACCAGACAGTATTGGTTTTGATAAAAATCTTGATACCGTACTAAACATAGTATCACAAATTATCGCGTCAGCTCAATCAATTGAAGCAAATAGTGATCCTGAGCAAGCTGCTGATTTTGAACAACTAAAAAATGGTCAGACGATGATGATTGAAAAATACTCAAAGAGAATGCCAATTTTAGCTCTAGCGTTAAATAGCGTTCCTGAAAGTATGCAAAACCAAACTTATAAAGATATGATCACAACACTAGAGTCACTTGGTTATACTAGAAAAACGTTGTTTGATGACATTGAAAATTTAACAAATCTTTTCCAAATATTTCACCCAGAATATAATTAATCATTGAACCTAATGAAGAGGACTAGTACCAAAAAAGTCTGGCCCTCTTCTCTTGACACCAATTCAGTATCACTTTGACTCCAAAATCTCATGAATTTCCACTTTTTTTCAGGCACACAAATTGCTAATGACCAATTATCAAACTCAGGAAGAGTTATATTTGAAAAATTGGGGGGGGAATATCTATGAAGTCTAAAAATGGAATTTTACTTTTTCTTTGTTCAACGTTTGCAACAGGATCACTCTATGCTCGTCCGGTAACAAAAGTTCTTGATTTTTATGATCGGATGTTACGCCAAGGTGAAAGCATCGATTTAAAAATGGAGCTTCGGCACCAGTTTCCTCGAATGAATCTTGATCGAGCAAACCTAGAAGAGCTAGAGGTAATCGCAAAATCAAGAATGGGCAGAGGACAACTCAACGTTAGTATCGACGGTTTTAGAGATAATTTTGTCATCGATGGCCGGCCATATGATTTTGACTATGATCAAAGCTACACATTTTATAGCATATACATAAATTTACCATACCAGGATTACGATGGTAGGTATAGTCGACACGGCAGTGATGGAAGAGGAGATACATGGGGTGGAAACTATGATGGCCAAGATAGATTTGGTGAGTGGAGACTTAACTTTAATGGCATGATTAAATTGCGCGAAGTAGTTTTAAGAATGGATATTGATGAGTACCAACCACCAAGACCACCAATACCACCAAGACCACCAATACCACCAAGACC
>DYOQ01000019.1:0-35289 GCA_020720455.1 Bdellovibrio sp. | reverse complement strand
ACCACCAAGACCACCAATACCACCAAGACCACCAATACCACCAAGACCTCCAAGACCACCGATACCTCCAATACCTCCATACGATAATCAAACTGTGGACCTTATGAGGTTTTTCTCTGGGAGTCGAGGAGATCACGAAGTAACTACGGTTGCTCCATATGACAGATCGTACCGATTTGAGAGTACACTTGGTAGAATTTTTCAAAACCCACAACCAAATACTCAACCACTACTTGAGTGTTTGGTTGGTGGCCGAAATCATATGCTAAGCATTCAGTCTAGCTGTGAAGGAACACAAATGATTAGAGTTGCTGGTTATATCTCGACAATTAACAGACCTGGGATGAGAGCGATTTTTAGATGTAGAATCGGAAGCAATCACTTTGCTTCAACAGACCCAAGATGTGAGGGACAAATAACAGAAGGGCCGCTAGGGTTTGTTCAGTAATTCAATTAAAAGAAAAAAATAAACGTTACGGGTGGCAAATGCCACCCGTAACTATTTTAAGTCGTACCAATTAACTCCAAAAGATATACCTACTTCAAACGGAACATCCATTTTTAAAACATTCATCATTGAATCAACAACCAACTGCTTTAAACTATCTGCTTCATTTTCTGGAAGCTCAAATATAAGTTCATCATGAACTTGCAGAAGAAGTTTTGCTTTCATCTGTCTCTCAAATAATTTTTTATCGATATCAAGCATGCTTATTTTAAGCATATCAGCAGCAGTGCCTTGAATTGGAGCATTAATTGCGGCCCTTTCTGCATGGCCTTTAATAGTTCTATTAGTAGACCTGATATCTGGAAGTGGTCTTTTGCGACCAAAATATGTCTCAGTATATCCAAGCTCCTCTACTCTCTCTTTTAGCTCATCTAGATACGCTTTCACTCTTCCAAACCGTGAAAAATATTTTACAATATAATCTTTAGCCTCATTTCTACCTATCTTTAAACTCATCCCAAGCCCAAAAGATGATTGGCCATACATTAGCCCAAAATTAACCGCCTTAGCGCTACTACGCTGTTCACTCGTAACTTTATCAAGAGGAACTTCAAAAATTTCAGAAGCTGTTCGAGTGTGAATATCTTCACCATTTTTATAAGCTTCAATCATCACACTATCTTTTGACAAATTAGCAAGAATCCTAAGCTCAATCTGAGAGTAATCAGCTGACATCAATATATTTCCAGGATTTGCAATAAACCCTTTCCTAATAAGCCTACCTCGAGTAGAGCGAACAGGGATATTTTGTAAATTTGGATTATCAGAAGAGAGTCTTCCCGTTGCAGCAATATGTTGATTAAAGTTAGTATGAACTCTTCCTTTTTTATCCGCAAGCGTCGAAATAACGTCTATATAAGTTGAAAGAAGTTTTTCTATCTCTCTGAACTCTAAAATAAGCGCAGGAATCTCTGACATATCAAGTAACACTAGTTCTTCAAGAACAGACGAGTCACAACTTGGCCCAGTCTTATTTTTTTTAATAACAGGAAGGCCCAGCTTTTCAAAAAGAAGTTCTGCAACCTGTTTTGGTGATCTTAGATTAATTTCATCTATTTTTACCAAATCCAGAATTTTAATTTTAATATCATCTAATTCTTGTGTATATTTTTTGCTTAGATCTTTAAAATAAGGTGGGTTGATCATAATCCCACTATTTTCCATTCTTGCTAGAATTTTAAAAAGCGGAAGATCAATATTATAATAAACATTTTCAACACCACACTCTTTAATATCTTCTTTTAAAAAATAGGCAAACTTAAACAAGAAGGCAACCTCTTCTCCTTCAAACCCTGACCATTCAGAATAGCTTTCAAAATTATGCCTCCCTGATGGATCTATGACAAAATGTGCTTGAGTTGTATCAAAAAAAGAAACATTAATATCAATGCCACTCTTTAACGCAAAAGATATTGTTGGTTTACACTCGCTAATAATAGCTTCTACTTTAGATGCGAGTATAGTTCTTAAATAATCATTTAAATCAGATTCGCAATTTTTATCCGCAATAAAACATTCCGAATCACTGCACGCAACTGATAAATATACCAACTTCTCTTCTGAGTACTTTGGACTAATTGCCAATGATGTTTCTTTTAAACACTTAGCAAGGATATCTTTATCAAGTGGCCGGACTGTTGGTCGAAGAACAATTGGGTATTTTGCCACGCTACCGCTAAGGATTTCAAGAGGTGGCATATCTAAATCATCACTATTTGTTTCATCAACTTGTGAATCAATATAATCTAGCTCGGAAATTTTTTTTATCACGCTCTTCATTCCTAGTTCATCTAAAAATGATATCAGTTTTTTAGATGAACTAAATCTGTACTCAAGATCATCTGGTCTAACACCCAAATCGAGATCAGTAACAATCGTTATCAACTGTTTAGACAACAAAGCATCTTCTAAGTAATTTTCAAAAGCCGTTTTCAGTTTTTTTGTTGTAAAGGAGCTCATATCTTTAATGCAATTATCTAGCGTACCATATTTTTCTAAAAGATCCGCAGCACCTTTGGCACCAACACCTTTCATCCCTGGAACATTATCAGAGGCATCACCAACTAAAGATAAGTAATCGACAATTTGGGAGGGAATCACTCCCATTTTTTCAAACACTTCTCTTGGGCCAAAAAGTTTTTCTTTCATAGTATCGATAACTTTTATCCGTTCATCTACAAACTGCATAAGATCCTTATCACTTGTAGCAATAAGAATCTCATCAAAACTATCCCTAAACTGAGTCACCAAACTTCCGATTACATCGTCGGCTTCGTAATTTTCTTTTTTTATTTGAACAAGGCCAAGTTCAGTAGCAAGTCTATCTATTAACGGAAACTGAGGAATTAAATCTTCAGGAGTGTCGTCTCGATTAGCCTTGTAATCATTGTAGATTTTCGTTCGGAAAGAGACTCTTCCAGAATCTTTTGCAAGAACAATGTGTGTGGCATTGTAAACTGACATCAGCTTCATAAGCATATTCATTACGCCATAAACAGCATTGACAGGAGTCCCATTTGGAGAACTCAAAGGTCTAATTGCATAGAACGCTCTAAAAATAAAATTACTAGTGTCAACTATCACCAATTTCTTTGTCATAAAATTCCTACGAAGTTTTAATGCGAAGTTATCTTACACTTGCCTTATTCTCGAACCAACTACTTTTTGATTTTTTAGTAATCTCTTCTCCTTGATCTTTTGCCATAACAGTTGTATCTGCCATAACGTCACCAAGCCTATGACCAGAATCGAGCCTAAACATTAAATATATTTCAAACAACACTAGCGGCACTCCTATAAATAACGTAAATAACCAACCCCAAAACGGAATGATCGCAAAGAGCACTGGAATACTTATTGGCAAATTTCTAACAACTGATTGTTTCCAAGAGCAAGGATTTCCATCTTCAAGCGAAACAACCGCCATTCCAATAAATTTTTTTCCGACAGATTGGCCATGCTGTGTATGATCAGCAAACGAGATGTACGCCACTCCGGCCAAAATACTTACAGGATAAAATAAAACAGAAAGAAGCAAGACTATAAATAAATCTATCAACTTTGCAATAACTCTTGCTAGATGCCCAACCGTAATTGGTGATTTTAAAACATATTTTTTCTTCACATCAATATTTTGCAATTCATTAATCCTTTTGGAAACAGGAACTTTTTTCGCTAGGCAACACTTGACGGCGAAGATTCGTTGTAAATTTCTAGACGTTAGATAGAGATATGTATATAGTTTTATCTTAGGTGCTAAATATATCATTAAGGAGTTTGTTATGGGCAATGTTGCCAAAATAGGACAGAGTGAATTTAACAATAACGTGCTAAAGGCAACAACGCCGGTACTGGTAGATTTTTGGGCAGAATGGTGTGGACCTTGTAGATCACTTGGGCCAATTCTAGAAGAGGTGGCCACTGAACTAGGAGAGAAGGTTTATATCTGTAAAGTAAACGTTGATGAAAATGGTGAATTAGCACAGCAGTACGGTATCAGAGGGATTCCAACAATGATTTTCTTTAAAAATGGAAAACCTAGTAAAACACTTGTTGGGCTTCAGCCAAAAAGTGAAATCATCAAAAGTTTTGAAGAACTTTTATAATTAAAATGTTTGTAGAAAATATTCTAGATGAATCATTAAGTGTCTTAGAGCAATTTAAGAAATCTAGGGCCAATCTTGATTCAATCACTCAGGCATCAGAAGCGTTAATACAAACTTTTCAAAATAAAAAGAGAGTGTATAGCTGTGGAAATGGTGGTTCGATGTCAGATGCCATGCATTTTGCGGAAGAACTATCTGCAAGATTTATCAAAAACAGAAAACCTCTTCCGGCCACTGCCATTTCCGACCCAGCATACATGTCTTGTGTAGCAAATGATTTCGGATATGATTTCATTTTTTCAAGATATCTAGATGCAATGTTGGAAAAAGGTGATGTCCTCTTAGTAATATCTACCAGTGGTAACTCTCAAAATGTCATAAATGCAGTCAATGTTGCCAAAGAAAAAGGTGGTTACGTTATTGGATTACTCGGAAAAGATGGGGGCAAGTTAAAAGATATTGTAGATTGTTCCATAATAGTAAAAAGCAATACGACCGCACGTATTCAAGAGATTCATATTAAAATTATTCACACTCTAGTCGAATTAGTTGAACGTAAACTCTTTCCAGAAAATTACTAAACCCTGAAAATCTTTAGGCAAGCTTTTCCTCTTTAAGGAAAAAAAATTGTTATCAAAAAAATTCTAGTAGAATAGTAATTGTAGAAATATTTTAAGGAGTTATTTCCATGGAAGGAATGTCACCAGTTGTAAATTCAGAATCACCAGTATCATTAATTAATACCGTCGCATCATTCATGCAAGATGGCGGAATCTTCATGTGGGTCATCGCTGCCGTCTGGGGTATAGGCGTTGTAATTGTTATTGATAGATATATTAAGTATCGTCAGTATCACGTTGATGGGCCATCATTAATGAATGAGCTCCAACGATACATTCTTTCAAATGATATTCAGGGTGCAATCAGGGCCTGCTCTAATTCAACACAACTGTTACCTCGAGTTCTGAAGAGCGCACTCAAAAGGGCAAGTAGGCCACAAGAGCAGATTCAAAATGCGATTGATGCAACAGCGATGGAAGTAATCTCAAAAGTTGAAAAAAGATTACCGTATCTACAGCTAGTAGCAAACATCTCTACTCTGTTTGGCCTTCTAGGTACAATTCAAGGTTTGATGTCAGCGTTTGCAGCATTAGATACAGCAGATCCTACACAAAAAGCAGAAATTCTAGCTAAAGGTATATCTTTGGCCATGAACACAACTTTTCTTGGGCTAGTTGCTGCCATCTCTATTATGGTCGCTCACGCATTTCTTGCTAGCAAATCACAGACGATCATTAGTGATATAGACGAATTCTCTATTAAAATTATGGATGTAATTGGAACTAAAAACGAAACAGAGGCGTAGTAAATATGTACCGAGTACCAAGCAGAAAGAAAAAAGATATGCTAATTAAAAAATTGAATCTTGTACCAATACTAGATTCAGTATTCATCTTTCTTTTCTTTCTCTTGACGTCTGCTAGCTTCATTAAAGTTTACGAAATTAATAGCGATGTTCCTATTATCTCAGATCAGGAACCGCCAAAGAACAATGAAAAGCCGCTAGCTCTTACAATCAAAATTGTTCAAGATGCGATAACGGTTGCTACTGGTGTTCCGAGCGTTGTTAGATATCGCTTTGCTCGAACTAATACTGGATATGAGCTAGACAAGTTTCACGACACGTTAATAAAGATAAAACAAGAGCATGAAAAAGAGAATACAGCTATTTTAGAGCCTGAAGTAAATTTGGATTACGAAGAGTTGATTAAAATAATGGATAGCATCAGAATGCTAGAAAACACAGATCCATCATTTTACATAAAAGATAAAAACGGATTAGATAAAAAAGCAGATGGACTATTTACAAACATTATTTTTGGAAACATTCAATCATAAGAGTTACATGGATGTGTAGATGAGAAATAATAGGCTTATTCGTAAAAGAGGAAATCGAAACCGCGAAGAAGTCGAGGAAATCGACATAACATCACTTCTCGACATCCTTGTTATAATGCTTGTGTTTTTAATTAGAAGCTATAACGCTTCAGGTGTTGTTATAAACGTTCCAAAAAATATCAAGCTTCCTGATTCTAAATCACAATCACTCAACACAGCAGGAGTCGTCGTACAAGTTGCTCCAACTGGAATCTGGGTTGACGACAAAGAAGTTGTCAACACCGAGAAAAAGGTGTCAATTGTTTATGATCACGAAGGAAGAAGAATCGTTCCTTTGTACAATGAATTAATTCAGAAAAAACAAGATATCAAAAGAACTGAAAAGATGTCTCCAAATGCAACTAAGTTCACTGGTACTGTAAACTTACTTGTTGATAAGTCTATTAAATATAATTACGTAAAAAAACTTCTCTATACCTGTGCTGAAGCTGGGTACTTACGTTATAAATTTGTAGTTTTAGGGCCACAAATGTAGCAAGGCTTGATGCTCACTAATTGCTCACTAATGTTAAGAGAATACATGTATCAGTGCCTCACTCCATGGAAGTACTAAAATTCCGTCTTCTAATTTTCTCGCCATTTTCTCTTGAGAAATAACAATACGCTCGGCATCTTTAAAAAAATCTACCGTTGATCGAAGGGCACGGCAATGATCATCTCCTACTTGAGTTGTAGATTTTATCTCTGCCAAAACTATTTTTTTTCCTGGACGCTGAATAATAAGATCAATCTCGACGCCATCTTTTGTTCTTAGATAAGAAAAAGAGTAGTCACATTCTAAATAATCATTACGTCTAATAAATTCTAAAACTATAAAATGTTCAAACGATTTACCATACCCGTAATTACCTGCAACAAGAGGAACATCAAGCATTTTTGACAGAGTTCTAGTTACTCCCAAATCAAAAAGGTAAAATTTAGGTTTATGCGACTGTTGCTTACGTACAGATTGGTTAAATGGTTCCAAATAAAAGCCCACCAAAGTATCACGTAAAATTTCAAAATATCTAGAGACATTTTTTTCTTCTACCTTAGCGGCGCGAGCAATTTTGGCATAATTTAGAATTTCTCCATTTGTTTGAGCTGCTACTTCTAAAAAAGCTCGGAAACTATCAATGTTACGCACAATCTGTTCTTGTTGAATTTCTTCGCGCAAATATACATTTGTATAAGCACGCAAAAATCTTTTTTTCTCTATCTCGTTTGGGAGAGAAAAAATTTTAGGAAGAGTACCAAAGTGAAGAGTGTGGTGCAGATCAAATGCTTCCTGAAGCTCATTAGATGTAAATGGATGAAGTTTAAATTCAACTGCTCTGCCGGCCAATAAATTGACACCAACTCTTTTAAGTTTTCTTGCGCTAGATCCAGAAAGAATAAAATTAATATTTTTATTCTCAATTAAGTGATGAACTATATCTAGAAGATCTGGGGCTTTTTGTATCTCATCGATAAAAACCCATTTTGGTTTTATCGTCATCGCTTCCAATTGTTCTTTTAGTAGCATAGGCCGATCACGATACGCAAAATCAACATCGTTCAACAAGAGATCAATGTGCATGATTTCTGTGGCCGGGAACTGCCTTAATAGATCATTTATTAGCGTAGATTTTCCAGTTCCTCTTGGACCAAATATAAAAAAACTTTGAAAAAACGATGGTTTACAATCTCTACGGAACATATATCTTAATTATGCGATAAATCAGACACATCTGTCATTAAAAATTTGTAGTTCTGTGCCAGCAAATATAATACCATCTCTTAGATGAGCTCCACCATAGTCTGCATATGTCATGGCCTTAACAATATTTCGTCATCATTTAATGACATCTTTTCTGTTTTTAAGAGTAATAATATCCCTGCGTTTAAAATTACTTTACCCGGCCATGATGAATTAAACGATCCCACTAAACTTCACGAGATGGGCCTAATGTGGGAACAACATCTTCAACAAAGCGTTGAGGAAGTTTTAGATAAATACGAACACATAAAGTTTATAGGTTATTCATTTGGAGCATTAATTATTACCGCAATGCTAATTAAGAATGAACATATAAGAGCGAAAACTACTGGACTGACTTTAATGTCACCAGCGTTAGAATTAACTCTTCCATCGATAATCACCAAAGAGATCTATTCTAGAATGCCTGCAAAATCGATGGTATCTTCTCAAGCTCCAAAAGCTATTCGTGCCAATAAAAATATTCCCGCTAGCTGGTATCGCCAACTGGCAACACTCCATAGCTTCGTTAATTCCCACAGTCTCGATAAAATATTTGAACATATGCATGTTGATATTGTCATGGACAAACGAGACGAACTAACTAGTTATCGTAAGCTAAAAAAAAGATTCGGAAACAATAAATTCAAAAATATAAACATGATTGAAATAAAATCAAAACATTTAATAAAGCATCTCATGTTTAATAAAAACGCACTCAATGATCAAGAGTGGGCAAAATTAGAAAAGATCCTACTTAAGATTTAGCTGCTATCTAATCTCTGGATAAAAATTAAAAGGTTGTCGTACCTCAACAACACCACCACCTGGTGGCTCTGGGAACTGAATCCCTTTCAATACATTAACAACGCATTTTTTTACGTCATCAGGAAGACCGCGCTCTCTTTTAACAGCAGCTTTAGTAACATGTCCAGATGCCCCTATAATAAAATCCATCGTAACAATACCATCAAACGCAGCATTTGATGTATCTAGTGCACGTTGATAACAGTACCTAAACTTATCAATATTTTCGGCAAGAATTCTTCTGATATCGTTTGGATCTAATCCACCAAGAACAACTGTCTTAAATGGCATTCCAGCATGATATATTCCTTTTTTAGAAACCAAACTACCTGCCTGAGAACTGCTTTCAATAGACCCTTGGGCCGCTCCAGCTAGTGAACCTATATTACCGCTAGTATTTGCTCGTTTAAGTGTTGCTGAATCACTAGAACTAGTCGCTGAACTCTCAGCAGAATCAATCGTTGCTGACTGAGCAGAAGGTGAACCTCCAGCTCCTCCTCCAGCACCAGTGCTTCCGCCTTTAGCTAGCAATGAACTTAAGTTAGCTGAAAAATCAAACGACTTGTATGTCTGTACATGGCCCTTTGAACCTTGATTACCCTGTGCTTTTAAGTTTACATTTTGATTGATTCTCTTTGGAACCTTATCGTTACTTACTGGTTTATTATCTGGCACCGCTGTTGTAGGTGTCGGTGGTTTATTGACCTTCACCTCTTTTGGTGGTTCAGGTTTTTTTTCTTGAGGTGTAACAATAGGAGCTTTTTTATCGACAGCAGCTTTGTTAGGCTCAGCTTTCTTTACAATCTGCGGTTTATCTTTTGCCTTGACTGGGGCCGGTTTTTCCATCTCAACTTTTTTCTCTTCCTGCTTCTTCTCTTCTACTTTTGGTGTTTCAACCTCTTTTTTAATCGGGCTTGGAGGCGCCATTTGAACAACCTTTGGTGCCTCGATTGTTTTTGCTACTGCTTTTTCTTTAGAAACAAAAAGTTTTTTCTTGTTGTATAAAATAGTTGCGACTCTTTCTGGGGCCTTCTCTTTTTCGACCTCTTTATCTACCTCATAGACATATAAGCTTGTCATTAGAAGTGAAAGAAAAAACATGACCAATAATAAATTTCTTCTAAAATCACTATCCATTGTAAAGAATGGAGCTGACTTTATATATGGAGGAGCAGGCGTAGCTCTAACAAATACCTGAACATCATTTTTAGTAAGCCTAACAATATCTTCTCTTCCTAGCAATAGACTCTCGCCAGGATTTTTAACACCTTTTCCACCTTTAGAATTTTCATCTGCAAGAATAAATAGTTCATGGCCTGGAAGTGGTTTGACAAAAATATCCCCACCAACTACTTCAACAAATAGAACTCTATCATTTTTAGACAAAACTGGATATTCAACCTCAATAGATTTATGATCAAAGCCAGTAAGGTAATACTGCGCATCTCTTTTTGGTAAATAATCAACAGAGTGAATAGTGTCTTTATATAAAATTATAATCTCAATTGCCGACTCCGAAACATCATAACTAATAATCGGCAATAATCTTTCCGCGTCTTCAAAAATATACTCACAATCATCAGCATTTAGATCTTTTGCTAACGGGTAAAGAATTGGGGATGGAAGTTGCTCTGGCAACTTTACTCCATGTGTTTTTTTATCTATTACTCTTGTTGGAGCAGGAGCGACATCTCGAGCAGGTTGATACACAGATTTAGATATTACTTTTGGAACCTCTTCTTTCAACATGCTTAGAACAGGCGGTAGCTCTAACTCTTCATGATACTCATCAAAATAGTACTCATAGTTGCCAAACCTAATTACGTCCCCAAGCCTTAGATCCTGAGCAATCACTTTATTACCATTTACATAACAATGAGTCTTACTATTCATATCATAAAGTGTGACTTTTGTTCTCGACACTTCAAGAACTGCATGTACCATGCTAATTCCTTTAAACGGAATAGCAATATCACAATTTTCAGATCTACCAATAATCAATCTCTTCTTATTGACAGGCACCGGTGCATAAGGGTGCTCTCGATTAATTGGCTTTAACCCATACTTAACATTAGCACTTATTTTTTCTAATTCTGTCACACATCCTCCAACTATCGAATCCTTTCGATAGCACTTCTAATTTGGGAATCAAAGTTCCGTCTATATGGAAGTTTATTTACAAAGCTTTTTTGAAGTCTTGTTCTAATTGATAAATCACCAGGTGAACTTGAATCACCAGTAACTCCCAACTCCTCAAAATCAAATTTTTGGTATTTTTTATATTGATAAATTACTTTCTGTTTTTCCTGATTCTTAGCCTCAGTAACATTACAAATCAAGCTAACCCCTAACAAGATAAACAGTAACAAAAATATTCTTCTCATAAACTATCCTTTATCTACCATCGTCAAAACTGTAGAATGATAACTTTTAAGAGCTGAGTGGCCGTCACCTTTTCCCTCAATGTTACCTAGAACCTCTTTTGCCTCTTTGATCATTTTCAGCTTTCCTAAGGCGTAAGCATAATTTGTTGCTACACTCATTGAGCGCAACGTTTTTTCATCAATACGCTTAAACAAGCTAACGGCCCTACTATATTCCCCACTCATCATTTCAGAAACTGCTAAGCCATTGAGGGCCACAGGATCACTTGGACCAGCACTCAAGAGTTTTTCAAATATCACCTTTGCTTTTTCATAGTGGCCATACTTTAACAATAAATTAGCAACATTTAGTTTTGGTGTAAGCGCATATGGAGAAGCCGCCTCGGCCTTTCGATAAGCAGCGAATGCTTTTTCCTCATAACCTCTTGTCTGATAAACAACTCCAAGATTATTTATCGCTGGAGCATACTTTGCATTTGTGACCCTACTCTTGTTGTACAGAAGAGAGGCGCGAACTAGATCTCCCTTTCTAAAATAACAACTTCCAAGCTGATTCCAATAACTAGGGTGTTTAAAATATTTATCATATAGTCCATCAGCAAGCTTGACTGCAATATCAAACTTACCACGTCTACAATATGACACCATTACTAATAACGGATCTTTTCCTGATTGCAACTCATCAAGAACATCCTCTGGCAACATTTGAGATGACTCTGCTTTAACTGAGCTCTGACTTCCATCTGTAGGTGTAATATAATCATCGCTTTGAGTGTAAGCGACTGGCTGAACTTTTTTGAAATCTTCATTAGACACATTATTAAAAACATCATCCATGTCACTATCTTTATACGTAATTTTTTTGTCTGAGGTAGAACACGAAAAATTAAATATCAACATTAACGCTAGAAATATTTTTGGCGTAATCATCTTACTCCTCCCCTATCCATAATCACAGCATCATCCGGAAAATACATGACATTAAAACCAGGAGAGTTTGCTTTCATAAAAAACCTATTATAATCTGAAAGGATCTCACTTTGTACAATATGCTTATTAGCTTCACGTCTAAACTCAGCAACCTTACTTTCCAGCGGACCAGTGACTTTTAACATTCCATTCTTAAACGACGCTAGGTAATCGTTATCTGTGTTTGGCGGAATAAAATTCTTAACTTCATCAATTAACTGCTGATAGCTCTCAACAAGTGCCTTATAAGATGCCACAATCCCTTTTCCTGATCCGGTTGTTAAAATCTCAAGTGCTTTTGTTGTAATGTTATTTAACTCGTTTAATTTTTGGCCAAGAAGTGCGCTATAGGTTTTTTCAGGGAACGCAAGTTTAATGGATGTAAATCCAGATATCATCTGTTCTAATCTAATTAATTTTAAATGAGCAACAACGTTGAGCGCTCCGACAGGAACCTCACCACTTGATTTAGCATGATTAAAATAAGCATATATCCTGTTCTCCATTTCTTGCTTTTCACTAGAAGATGTTAACTCACCTCTAAGCGTAAACAGAGGCTCAATCATATGGCCCCACAAACTCTTGTCATTAGAAAATTTATCAACAACCTCTTGAATCACCGAGTAGCGTTTCCCTTCTGATACGTGCTGAACAATCTTTAATTTAACATCGCTCAAAGTATCAGCGGCAATATTACAGTTATCAAATTTTGAAATATAATTAATTGCTTCATCTACTTTATTTTGTGACAACTGGATAATCACAATATTTCTCAGTAAATCACCATTATAAGCTGCCTTCAAAGAGCATGTTTTACTTAAAACATTATAATGAATATCATGGGCCAACTGCTCTTTTCTTTTGTCGTGAGCAAGTGTGGCCATTGCCAAAAATGAATTTTGGAATTTTTTAATATCCTCGCCATCCATCATTTCAAGACTTCTAATCGACCACTGGCCCATCTTGTCGAGATTTGGCAATTGATAAAACAAATATGCAATATTGTATGCAGCATTTTTCCTAGCTTCATCAGAGCTGTTCTTATCTCTATATATATCCACATATCCTTTAAGCGCATATACCTTATCGCCCTTACTTAAAGCTTTTTCTGTACCTTCAAACTGCATAGTCATCATTAATAAATTTACTTTCTTTGCATATTGAGGACTAACTTTAAACTCACCGTTACCAATGCGCGCAACCCAACTTCTAATATTTTCTCTATCATTTTGCTTTTTATAATAATCCATAATTTTTGCCAACATCGCCTCTTGAACAGAGTGAGCGGTTGGCCAAGCTTTTTTAAATGTCAACAAAGTCCTCTCGGCATTAGGAATATCGGTTCTATCATAATAAGCACTAAAAAGATGTTGGTACATTTTGTATGATTTTTTACTGTTCGGATTACTTTTTAAATAATCCTCATATATTTCAACAAGGTATTTATCTTTTGTTTGCTTAGAAACGCCTGAGTTTCCAACAGCAGCTAATATCCCTTGTTGAGCAAGTGCGACTATCTTAGAATCGTTACGCTCTTTTGCCTTTGATTCAGCTTTTTGATAATACTCTAAGCTACGTTGAAATTCACCGGCAGCAAATAAAGTCTCGGCCGCATGAAAGTCATGAAGATGCGACTTACTTAAATCAAGATCCGAAAGTAATGCAAAATATGCGACTGACAAATTTGCCATCACTTTTCTTCGTTGCAACTTGTTAGCGGTTTGAGATGATGTAACTTCACGCTGGGTTTTAGCTGCCATACTTTGAACATGATACATTAATACATCATCAATTTCTTTTTTGAGACCGTTGTTCTTTTTTAGATCTGCCAACTCTTGGCAAGCTCTTAAGTGATTTTTATAGTCACCTTTTTTCTCATATGTCTTCAGCTCCTCCACAACCACATCAGCTTTCTCATCAGGTGAACTAGCGCTATTCTTTGCTGTAGCAAGTGTAGCTATCGCCTTGTCATATTTACCTCTTGCTTTTAAATGCTGAGCGATCTTTATAAGATTAGAGGTAACATCTGCATTCTTATTTTTAAAATATTGAATCGACTCAGAAACATTTCCTGACTCAGTATATATATATGGCATATCTCGCTCAACCTGCTTTGATACATCAATATAGCCAGGTGTTTTACTATAAGTTAAAACCTCTTTCATTAGAGATATTGATTTCTGAGTTCTATTTACTCTAAAATAACACCAAGCAAGGTTGTACGAATCCTTTGTCCACCACTTATCCCTCTTTCCCCCTAACGCTTGCTCATACATCGGGATAGCTTTTTTATAATTTCCATCTACATAATACATTTCGGCCAATACAAGCTGCGTTCTTCTTCTTAACTCAGGTTTTCTTGCTCCATATTTTAATGCTTGCTGAAAATATGTGATCGCTTTTTTTCTATCATTAAACTCTTTCGCATTGTATCCCATTACATAATAGACATCGCCTTTGTTATCAAAATTTCTATACGTATTAAGTAAATGAGCACAAATCTTCTGAGCATTACTAAAATAGGATCTAGATTTTTGGTGGTACTGATTTTTATTAATTCCGCCTCTTTCACTAGGGTTAATACGTAAGTAGTCCGCCAACTCAGCATCTTTAATTAACCTAGCTTTTTCAAGCATCAACTCGGCCATTCGAAGTAATAACGTTGGATCTTTACCTACAACTTTCTTAGACAGCCTAGAGATCTCACGATACTCTTCGTCGATAACACTAAGAAGGGCCTTTCTTCTATCCTCAACCCCCTCATCTGCTATAGCAATATTACAGACAAATACAAATAATAAGATAAGATTAAAAATATGTCTCATATGCCACACTCCGATCTTAACGCAAAGACATAGTCACCAAGCTCATCGGCCCAAAACTCACCATTAAAAGTCCAGAAATACTGTTTATCACTTCTTTCTAGATATTGAATATCTCCCCGAGTTCGTTCTGTATTAGGAACAGCATTGTAAATTTGGTCTTTCTTATTTCTAATAACCTCTAATTTAATATAACTCATGTGAGCAAACGTCTGTTCAACCCGATAACTCAGAGTAGACAATCCCTTTTTAATATACGACCCAATTAAATCCCTCTGCAATATCACAACATCATTCAGATTGTTTACTAGTATACTTCTAAATCTACTACGCTTTAATTTCTTTACGTAATCGATTTCTCGCCTACCTCTCTCATAAGCATCCCTCATCTCAAGGTAAGCTGGGTCATAGGTTAAACTTTGTAGCATCATCTTCAATAAATTATCATCACTAATATTTCTTTTAAGAGTTAATTCTGGAAGACTAAAAAACAACTTAAAATCATTTCCTTTATTATTTATATATGAGTACAACTTTTCAGATTGACTCTCATATTTATTATAAAAATCATCAACTACTTTTCTAGTATCTCCCCACAAGCACATTTGCAAATACGCCATTGCTTGAAGAACTTCAATTTCCGGATTAAAGATGTGAGAAAAAAACGGTGACTTATATGTAACCAGTTTACCTAACGTTCTATTAAATTTTTTCAAATAAAAACTTGTCCACGCTTCATCAAATAAAATTTCAGGCCAAACCTGAGAACTTTTTTCTAAATCTAAATAAGCTTGCTCGGCCTCCAGATATTTCCCTTCCGTAAACAAATTTCGAGCGATACCAGCAACACAGTAATCCCTGTTCATTTGCAACTGTCTTTTCTCTCTTATGTATTTCGCAGAAGAAATCGCCTTCTCACTTACATCCATGCACTCTTCATAAGAATACTTTGCATCTGAATAATCTCTTAGTAATGATAAGGCCGTCCCTTGCAAATGCAATACATACGGCTTAATCGGATGATCATCAGGAATTGTCCTTCTAATATGTTCAAGTGCTTCTTTATAGTTTCCTTTTCTAAAAAGTTTTTTTGCTAAGATATATTTAACCATTGGCGAGTTTGTATGTCTTAAACTTGACTCCGGCATAACTTCAAACTGCATAATGCCTACGGCCCTAACTACTTCGTCAAGTAAACGATCTAGCTGCTTGCTTTTTTTAACCTCACCTCTTACTAAATATTCTTTTAAAAATGGAACCGCAGAAAAATAGTACCTAGCATCCACGAGATTTTCCACCACCTCTAAATAGGCATTCAAATTTGATCGATTCTTTTGAAAAACTCTTTCTGCCTGATCAATTGAAGCATGAGAGCTTATCGAACCGATCATCATTAAAAATACAAAGAGGCAGCTTACCTTCTTCATTTAACACCTCTTAAAATATATACCCGAGTGAAAGAACAAGATCATAATTTGTATAACTAGTCTCACTACCAGAACTTGTATCTTCTTCGGCCTTCTTGGCACTATAGTGCAGGACTGTTAAATCAGCTCTAATATTAAAATTTTGAGAGAGATAAAATTGAAATGCGATATCCCACATTGGGCCAGAGTGACTCTCTGTTATTGTATCTACTAACTGAGCATTATCGAACTCAAGTCTATTATTTTTCTCTTCAAGTTTTCCATACCCTAACCCTATTATCCAATCATAGTAAAAAACTTTATTAAACATATTAACTTTTGCATAAAATGGTGACCACATAAACATCCCACCCATGTAGCTCTCAACAATTCTTCTAAATGGAATTGTACCCGCAGCTGTCTGCCTAACGGATTTTGCTGTACCATTTTCTTCACCAGAATTTTTTGCGTATACAAGTTCTATCCCATAATCTTCTGTAATAAAATATCCAGCTCGACCTTGAATAGTAGATGCATCAACAAACGCGCCAGAAGTAGTTATGCCATATCCAGCGACCACATACGCTCTTTCATCTTTTCGATATTTTCTATTTTGCAAAACATAAATCTCTTTATCTTGATCAAGCCATGTAAAATCATAGTATGCTGATTTTTCACTAGCAAATGTTGGCATATCACTGCCAAACGAGATTAATGTTATCAATAGTATTAGAAAAATTTTATTCATAGACGCTTCCTGCTCTTAGTTGTTGGCCTCGTGCCAACACAACACCCATAATATTACATAGAGTTATCAATTAATTTTAACACATGAACAACCACTTACAATTATGGTCAAATTGTTCCTAATGCAATAACAGAAGAATTTCAAGAAATTAGTTTAGCAAAAAAGTTTACTATAAGTGCAATGATTACAACTGGCACCACGCTTGCGTTCAAACGACTCCACGCCCTTCCAATATTCATATAAATAGTTGGCCACCTCCTCGTAATCGACTATCTTCTCAACAGATTCCTGACTATCTAAGTACTCTAATGAAATGATTGTCATATCATTACGCTCAGATAAACCAAGCTGGTAGCAACCATATGCATAAGCGTAAAGCTGAAACCAGTAATGATCTTCATCTTCAATTTTCCTGGCCCCAGTTTTATAATCCCAAATCTCAATGCGATATTTAAAATTAGAATTGTTAATCAAAATTAAATCGGGAATCCCTTGTATCATCGAACCAAAAAAATCAAATTTCAAAACTTTTTCAGAATAAATCTTAGAAACAGTTGATCTTTTTCTTAATCTAGAATTTGCCCACTCAATAACCAACATATCACAAGCAACAACTTTATTTCTAATTTCATCTAAATTTATTTTACCAGTAGACAACTCTGAAATCAGATAGTGGAGCTTACTACCACGCTCAGCACTTGAACGGATACCTACACTATCAACAACTATATTTTTTTGCTTAAATACATTTTCTGTAAACTCGTGGAGTTTGCTAACATCCTCATCCAAAATTTTACAAATACTTTGATAATAATATTTACGAGGACAAGTGGCCAAGGCTGAAAGTTTTGTAACAGAGGCTTCCCCTGTCGTACCGACTAAACTAACTCTATCAGCACTAACATCTGCTCCGACTACTCCACAATTATCTGTGTGGAAAAGTGGTGAGATTGAACCAAACACTGTTTTTTTTCTCTCGTCACCAAAGATCAATTCTTGACGAAACACTTTCTCTGCAACACTATTATTTGCATCAACGACTGTCGATATTATACTTGCCCAATTTAACCCACCAGAGAGTAATCTTTTCTCTCCATCATACAATTCAATCCAGATCAATCTTTTCACTGCACGAGTCATTGCTACATATAACAATCGTTTTGACTCAGCAAACTCTTTTGTCGACTCAAGTAATTGCTCTAAAATATAACTAGGTGATTTGTATTTAACTTTATCTTCGATATTTTTTTTCCAAAGAATACTATCTGGAAGTTTCCCGATCAAATCTCTCATTGATGATGATCTACCGTTTGTATGGATACCACCTAAAATACAACAATCATACTCCAACCCTTTCGTAGCATGACAAGTTTTAATAACTACACGAGATGGATTATCACCGTAAGCAAAATCTGTAGAAATAGTATCACCCTTCACTCCTTCTAGAACTACTGCTATTCTATCTAAATCATCTTTAGCGTTACTACATATTGCCTCAATTACCTTCAGATTAAGATCATGAGCTGATGTTGAAATATTAAGTGAATATAAAAAAGATAGGTATGAATGGTACACGCCAATCAATTTAGTACTTGCATTAAAGATGCCCAACTGCTTATTTATCTCAGCACTCGCTGCTTTTATCCTTAGAAACTTTAAAATGCCGCTTATATGAAATAGTGACTTACTACAATCACTTGGGTTTAGGCCCGACAACAGCAGCCGATAAAAGATTGCAACGATTGGCTCTTCTTCTCTTTTAATCTTAACCTGAGCAGTAAACCCTATATTCTTAGCTATTAGCTTTTGAATCAAAAAGCGTGAAGGTGAAAGCTTCTTATACATAATACATATTTGCCGATAATCATTATTTAATAATAGTTCGTAAATTTTTTTACATATAGCAGTTGCCTCAATCTCGTTAATCTCGTTAAATGAAATTTTGCCTTTTTCTTTTCCACTGACTTCTACAACAACTCTCTCTACTCCAACCTCTCCGGCGTTGATTATTACTGGCCGTTGCCAAACATAGGGAATACTCGCTCTATCGCATAAATCCAAGTTAGCATCCATCGGAAATAATTTTTCAAAAAAAACATTATTAAAATCAACAATTTTCTCATTTGATCTATAGTTGGATAACAACGACAACTCGTTCCCCAGAAGTCTTGTACACTCTTTAAAAACCCCTAGCTCACCACCCCTGAAACCATAGATGGCCTGTTTCAAATCTCCAACAACAAAAAGTTTTGAATAATCATTTGCAACTATTTTATTAATAATCTCAAACTGCACCCACGAAGTATCCTGAAACTCATCAACGATTATATAACTATACATCTCACTGACATTTGCAACAAAAGTTGAATTATTAAGTTCTTTGAGAGCATAATACTCAATATCAGCAAAAGTAATTCCATTTTTAAGGATGTACTTACTGTTTATAAAAGCAAACAACGATAGCAGTGTCGTGTGCCACTCCAAATAAGTTGCCGAGCTACCCAAGCAATACGCATCTAAATCGTCTCTATATTTTTTAAAATACTCCCTAATTTTCCTGACCGCCAAAAGATATTTACCAACACCATCGACATTTTTTGGTACTGTCGGGGCCCTGTCAAAACTTTCAAAATAAGCTTTATATGCAGAGTATGAGCTTATATCAACAAGTGGCCTAGTCTTCCACAATAGTTGAAACCCTAAAATAAACTCATACCATTTCTTATCCTGAAAAGAAGCATACTTAGTTAAATCAAGACCTGTATCTAGATATGATTTAGTAACAATTGCTTCTATAAATTCTTTTAAAAAAATCTCAAAACTAAAACTTGCCTTGACTTTTGTTTGATCTAACCACACAGAGCGTAACTGAGCATCTTCAAATATTTTCTTCATCGCTGAAACAATTACTTCATAATTATTATAGACGATCTGCTTATTGGCCCCCTCCTCACATGTCAAACACTCAGTCCACGCTACTATTGCTTGTCTAATATTATCCAAGTAGTCATACTCACTAACGATCTCTACTTTATGGCCAATAGTAGTTGAATGTCCTGCAGCTAACACTCTCAAGCAAAAACTATGAATCGTTCCAATCATCATCATCGACAAGTTATCTAAAACCATCCTCCAAAGCTCGCTACTTTCTACAAATAATTTGACTCTGCTTTTAATTCTCCCAAGTAATTCACCGGCAGCATCTCTTGTAAACGTTATAACTACTAGTGATGAAAGATACTGTTTAATCTTTCTTTCATTACTTCTTATAATTTCCGTATCACTTGATAGCGAAAGCTCATTTAAAAATTCACTAACCTTAAAACAGAGATGTTCTACAATTACGAAAGTCTTGCCTGAACCTGCGCCAGCATTAAGTATCACTTTACCATGATGACCAATTGCCTTTTCTTGTTCGTTGTTTGGTTTTCTTATCTCCATAAACTAATCCCGTTCGCACAAACCCTTAACGGGGCAGTAGTTGCAAACATCGACACTAGCTGGTGTCGGCAAGAATTTTTTATCTGCACACATCGTGCTTACAATATTATTTTCTTTCTCAATATACAGATCGGCCATGGCATCAATATTAACCATCTCATTAGTAATACAGAGCGAATCTTCAACTGAATCAAGATTTAAATACATAATCATCTTCACTTTTTTTGAAGCTTCCAAACTTTTTAACCGTGCAAGATAAAACCATAACTGAACGGCCTGAAAATCCAAAAAATCACTCTTGTTAGGTACTCCAGATGCTGATCGTTTAAAATCGATAATCACCATTTCCTTGTCATTGCTTAGTATGGCATCAATACGTCCAACCATCTTTTTTTCGTTAACAGAGACATTAATTGCAACTTCAAATTGAATACTATCCATAGAGTAATCATGTAACAATTTGTTTAATACATTAACCCCATTTTCAACACTCACCTTTAATCTTCCAAGCTCTTTAAGTATATCAAAACTTCCAAGCTCAACTTCATGCTGTTTTAAATATGCAAAAAAAACCTCACGCACAACGACAGATATTTCATTGGACTTATTTTCAAACCAAGCCTTAATAGACAAATGTTGAATTTCTCCAAGATGGTAAGGAAGTAAAGCTTTTTTACTTTTCACTCGTTGATCAACTTGATTTTGATATGTAAAATAAAATTTACGAGGGCAATCCATATATGACTGTAACTTTCCTGCGGTTATCGAAGCACGCTCTTCAACCGACGAATCAGAAGCAATAATGTTATTTAAAAAAGATAGTGATTCGAGAAACACCCCAGATTGATCAACCTCTACACTCTTAAGATTCAGTTCTTCTAAAACTTCTTTCCATCCTGGAAAAATTTCATCTATACCCTCTTCCATCACCAGAATACTATTCTTTCTATCAAGAACCTCTAGCACTTCTGCTTTTGCAAAAAGATACTCAATACGACTCCTTTTTATTGGGCCTACCGATGATAAAACAGTTTCTACACCGTGGTTATAGCGGTCAACAGATTTGACTAAATCACCAGTATAAGAATTGGCAACTAAGATTACAACATCATCATTTGTTGTATACGGTATTACGTCAAACCCTCCAACAATTCCCATGTTATCTTTTTCCACTGCTACTAAAAAAATTCTTGGCGTATCAAGTGAAACAATATGTTGAAAAACTTCTAAGTCAAACTCAGTTAGGTTAACATTCTTATCTGAACTATTTGCCCAGCTCTCAAACCTTTCGTACATCAACAAGAGAACTTTAATTTTCATAGTATTTGCAGTGCCAAAGTTACTCGATATCTCTTCTTTAATAATCTGCCTAACAACCTTTAAGCAAACCTCAATTGAAAATGGTTCCAACTCCTTATCTCTGACCGGATGTTGACTAATTACCTCATTTTTAAACCGAGTAAATTCGCTATCGACAATAACTTCAAAAGTAACTATCTCACTTTTAAACAACAACCCTCTACCTATAACAGACAAGGGGAACTCTTTATGCATTTTTTTCTCACAAGCAATAAAACATTTTCGTTTATCACTCGCATCTATTTTAGCGATCACACGCTCTAGGGCCTCACCGGTTCTGCCTTTTGAACAGTATGCTACTTGCGCATCCACAACATTTTCTAACTGAGTATCCTTAAAACTACTATCGTCTATCACTCCAAGCCATGATATCCAATCAACCTGCTTAATCTCTCTAAGCACATTTAATGGTACCAGAACGATGACGTCATCATATTGTCCCAATGTTTTCAACATATCGACCTGAACACCAGTCATAAAACTGAAACCATACATAAGATATTTTTTCTTGATCTGCTCAGATTGTTGGTACTTAGAAGAAACGATAGAACATGCTTTATATTCATCAACATACTCTAACATTTCCATTATCTTGTAATACGACATTACTAATCTTTTTGTTATATCATCTATATGTTCTAAAGCATCTTCGACTACTGACAACTCCGTAGAGAAGCCTCGCAACTCAGTAAAAAGATCAAAGCTTGTAACAAATGCTGAATACGTGCCTTCTGGTACCATTTGTCGCCAAACACTACTCATCGTTAGCAAGAGATCACTCTTTCTTTTTAACTCAATATTTTTTCCAAGAGTAGTTAGCAAATCTTTAAGAAACTTACTAAAGGTAATAACATTTAAATTGAGAGCATCACTGGAATCTATTTCTCTTTGTAACTGCTGACGAAGGCCGTCTGCAACTTGCGGACCAGGGCAAACAATATCTATTATACCACTAACAATATTTTCACGTATAACATCTGTTTTATTTTTAAACGTGTAAGGTATTACTTGTATCATATACTAGAAAAAGTTTAGCAATTTAAACTTAATCTTACCTTTTGATGCAGCCTCAACAACCCTTTTTGTGACCTCGTACTCTTTATAAAAACCACAAAAATTTTCTGCCCCAGCACCTGACGCGTACAGTGGCGATATCAAAGCGTTGCTTTTAAAAGTCAAATATTCGCTCTCCTTGTCAAATATAAACCACTCCTTCCCAAACTTCGGAAACTCCAACTTCTTACTAGCGGCCGTGGTCACAAGTACTAACATATTTTCATCATGCATAGATTCATCAACAAAATACTGTATCGTTTTATCTAGCTCATATAAAATTTCTTGAACCTGAGCTACATTTTTTTTACTTAATGCCTCTAGATAAGAAAAATCTCTAACCATAAAAAGGTACTGCGACTTTCCAGTGGAATAATTTTTATGCAAACTTTTAGCATTGTTTAAAATTGAAGAGTAGCATCCTGATTCATTACAAGACCGATCAAAGAATATCCCACTTTCTTCTTTGCCACTGTTTATATCTTGATAATGAAAAACCATGCTATCTGCATCATCTTTTCCTCTCGATGACATTTTCCACATAACCATATCATTAAGCTTTGGCCTTAACTCTTTCGAACAAAGATGCCTTGAGCTAGTTAAATATTTAGACTCCACACTACTTCCCTGAAGTTCAAGAACACCAGAGTAAAACCCCATCGTATCTAGCATCTCCCAAACATATTTTTTTTCAAACTTTTTACAGCTATCTACAATATCATTACTCCCTGTTAGCTGAGCAATAAAAGCATCTTCAGCAGTTGGCCTAATCTTGTACAAATTGTAGCTCCAAACATTTCCCAAGCAAGACGCTCTTTCAATTGACGTCAGCGCGCCTTCGTCCTTTTTAGAAAATTTCAACATCGCAAAATGTTCTTCACTAAGTCCAGCTATCTGAAACCAAACAATATGCTTTGCCTGTCTTCCAAAATTGTGTTCTTTCATATTCAATGTTCTTACGAGAGAGCACCCTTGAATCAACAAAACTATAGAGCATAACGAAGTGATACTAATTTTATTCATCAGAAATTCCCTTGTCTTTTAGCAAAATTAAACTATCCTATTCTATGATACTTTCCTTAATATGCAAAATTTAGGAGACTAACAAATGGAGACCTCTAGAGAGTTAACGTGGAACATTCCAGCATGGTACGTTATTGCAATGTATCTTTTCCTGCTTGCTTCACTAACAGCACTAGGATTAAGTTTAATTAAAAAATATAAGTTCGTTAAAAGTGGCGGCACAACCGGAGGAAATAAACTTCTAGGCGCAAAGGAGTTAGATTGGAACGGACTCCTCGACACATTACTGTTTCAAGGAAAAATCCCAAGAGATAGCTTTGTTGGAATTTTTCATGGTGCCATTTTCTATGGTTTCATAGTCCTTACGATTACCACTGGGTTAGTTGCCATCCATCAAGATACACCAATAAAAATTTTCCAAGGACCATTTTATATTCTATTTTCATTTTTAGCCGATATTGCTGGTATTGCAGTTCTTCTGGGTGTTGGCTTAGCATTTTATAGAAGATTTATTTTAAAACCAGACTATCTCACTCTGAAAAATTCCAAACCTGAACTGTTTATGTACTTAACAATCATTACTCTAGTGATTGTCGGATACTTGCTTGAAGGCCTTAGGATTTATGGAACGAACATGCCACAAGCTGAATCTACCTGGTCTCCTGTTGGCTGGTTTATTGCCTCAATATTTTCCGCAATGAGTATTCAGCTAAGCTCTATTCAATTTTTTCATAAATTTTTGTGGTTTATCCACATGGTATCAACAATGGTGTTCGTATCTGCTCTTGGATACAGAAAATTTTTTCACATCATCGCTGCAATTACTACCTCCTTAGTTTCTCGCAAAAATCAAGGCGCAGTTCTTATGCCAATGAATTTTGAAAACGAAGAAGCTGAAACATTTGGGCTTGGCAAAGCTTCTGAACTAACACAAAAAAACAAGTTGGATCTAATCGCCTGCGTTGAATGTGGAAGATGTACAAATGCATGCCCTGCTCAAGCATCTGGAAAAAAACTCAACCCAAAAGAGATTATCACAAAGATGAGAGATTTTACTGAAGCTAATTTAGACGGAGATCTTTGGAGTGAAAAACAGCTTTACGAATTTAACGAGCTTGATGCTTGCACAACTTGTGGGGCCTGCATGGAAATGTGTCCAATGCACATTGAACATGTAAATATTATTATGGGTGCTCGAAGATACAAGGTGCTAACTCTTGCAAATATTCTTCCAGCAGCTGCAACTGCATCTAGCAATATCCAAATTAATAACAATCCATGGGGTATTGCAGGAAGTGATCGATTCAAATGGGCAAGCAATCAAAATGTGCCGATCATCAAAGAAGGTATCGAAGTAGATTATCTACTTTTTGTCGGTTGTGCTGGCTCTTATGACTCCGAAAACCAAAAAATTGTTAAAGACACAATGAACCTTTTAAGAGCTGCTGGCGTAAACTTTGCAACATTAGGCGATAAAGAGATATGTTGTGGTGATCCGATCAGAAGATTTGGTGATGAGTATAGTTTTGACACAATAGCAAAAAACAATATTGAACTTTTAAATAAGTTTAAATTTAAAAAAATAGTTACTCATTGTCCTCACTGCATGCACACGATTGGCAAAGAGTACTCACGTTTTGAAAATGCTAAGTTTGATGTAATTCACCATTCGCAACTTCTTGCAGAACTACTTGATACTGGAAAAATCAAACCAATAAAACGAGTTGAGGCAAAGCTAACATTTCATGACCCTTGTTATCTTGGAAGACACGGCGGAGAATACAACTCTCCTCGAAAAATCCTTGCGGCCATTCCTGGTATCACTCTAAATGAGATGAAGAAAAACAAAGAGAATGCAGCATGCTGTGGTATGGGTGGTGGCAACATGTGGTATGAACTTCCTGAAGGAGAACACCTTGCTATCAACAGATTAAAGCAGGTGGCCGAAACAAAAGTACCACAACTTGCAACAGCGTGTTCATACTGCTTGATAAATTTTAACTCATCAAGAGGCCAACATAAACCAACCGAGGAGCTTGTAGTTGAAGATATCGCTTCGATTCTGGCAAAATCGGCACTGTAAAACAGGAACACTCTTCGTCCTGCTTTTAGCCGGCAATGCTCTACATATCAAGGTGGAATGTTCTGAATCAAAGAACGTATCACCACCAAAGCTGGCAATTAAAACTCCCGGTGTAGTAGAATCACTCAAGACTCTAGTACAGCTGAACAAAGAACAATTAAGAGAACTTGATGTTAAATTAAAGTCAGCGCCAAAACTTTTATCCAGTATTCCAAATCTAAGTGACATTCGAATTGATCCTTACTACTTAAAATCTATTCTTTTTTACTCAGAAAAAAGATATACCTCACTTATAAAAAATGAAAATATCTGCACGTTCTACTCTCTTATCGAAAATAATCTAATTCGTTCAGTTGAAAATAAGGTTAGTAATATTCCAATTATCTACCAAACAAAAGATGGATTAAGCGAATCGGCAATCACACTAAAAGATGATCTCCTCCAGTACATGTACAATACTAAATGCTACCAAAACAGAGAGACCGCAGAACTCTTTGCTCTAGACAATTTTGATAAAACTATTAACAACTTAAAATTTCGTAAACCTGACTCTATAAACGCTTGCACAGAGATTATTACCAACTGGAGAGAAAACCCATTTCTACCATATATCTGCAATATTCCTGAGGTAATTTCAAGAGCGCACAAAATAAAACTCAGAATAGATAATGATACTTTAAGCAACTTGCAAAAAGATGGGATTAATGGTGAGGATATCAAAACATCTAAACTCTATTTAGAAAAAATATCTCCTGCAAATTTATCTTATATCCAAACACTCTGTTCCAATCTAGACAGTAGCGAAACATTTTGTAATTACTACCTGCAACCAGATCTCTGGAAAAAAGTTATATCTAAAGATATTCCCGATTACCACATGACCTACATCTGTAAAAATATTTTACAGAAAGATACTCTTGACCAGCAATCACTATTTGAATGCCATGAACACATTAAAAACAATCCCTCTCTTTGCGAAACCAATGGAAGTCTAAATTATCCCGCAGCATTTCCACGTCCCTCTTGTGATGAAATTGCTCAAATAGCAGAAATCAGCAACCTATATAGTGATTACCACGACTGCCCAGGTAGAATTGACAACGAAGCAACCACTAACATTCACAGAATAGTCTCTCACTTCGACAAAAAACAGATACCATCATCTCCACAAACATGCTTAAGCAATACAAATCAAACATTAGTCAATCTAGCATATGCTTTTAATAACTCCGAAAATTGGCCACTAAAAATATGTTATACGGACAAAATAAAAGATAAAGAGGTATGTCTTCCATACTCTCCTGGAGACATCTTAGCTGGTTTTGCAAATGAATCGATAGCAGAGACAAATGTTGTCAAACATATACTCGAAAGAACCACTGAAAAATCTATTAAAAACAAGTGTCGGATAATTCCAGATTTCGAATATAATCCCGTACTTTTAGAGTACGCTGCTGGATGCTTTATTACGTACGACACTGGCGAATGTACGACGGCCCATTGCCCTAAACGCATCTTTCTTGATCTGAAAGAGATCAAAGGTAAATTAAAATACACAGGTGACCAGTCTTATCAATATTTTCCCACCTCGCTTTCTAATGACTATTACTCTACCGATAACATGTTAAAGATTCTTAAGAAGCTTAAATATATCCCAATTCAAAATTTATCAGACCTGACCTCGTTCTTAAAAGAAAACAATGAAAACATCGTGCACGGAGTAGGATGTGCAGAAGATATCCACCCAGCTAGATTTAAAAAAATAACAATCAATCAGTGTAGAACACTACCTTTTATAGTAGGCGGAACCATACCAGATAAAATCAAACCAAAGGTAATACTTACTTCCTCAATAATGGACGTTCACTCTCCTATCACAATTGACTGGAACCTTCTTTTTAATGCTGTTAAAAACTACCAACTACTTCACCCAACAAAACTATGGACATTACATGGCATCAAAAAAGAATAAGCAATATGCTTTAATGGCATCGCTCCTAATTTCATCCTTGTTTACACTGACCTCTATTGCAGCTCCACAAAAGCTTTTAACAAAACAATCCATTCACAATATCCGGTTTTTCTCTAGCGATAATAAACACACTTACGCTCAAACCAGAAGTGGTGGCCTAATTCACTCTACGAACTACCAAGTGAACCCTATTCTTGAGGGTGCCCCTGGGACAAATTACAATATTACTGGAACAAGTAATCAAAAAAAACTGATCATATTAAAAAATGAAAAGTATCACATTTTTCTTAGCGCGAGAGAGCTTTCTGAAATTTATGTAACGAAATGGGGAAGTGAAGATAAACCAATACGAATTGGGATGGGTACTGCTCCCAAGCTGCATCTCAATGATACAGTTGTCTCCTTTTACAACCCATATACCAGCACTATCAACTTTATGAATATTGATAACATGATAACTAAATTCTCACTCAAGCTTCTTAATATACTTGATCCATATTTTATTCCAGAAGTAATAATGCTAAGTAACGGAAATGTTCTTTATACAGACATTAACGACAAAGGTGTAACAGGAATAATGCTTTGGGATAGAGGCCCCAACATTTACAAAAATATATGGAAAGCTTCAGCAGTAGAAACCAGAGTCGAACTATGTATAAAAGATGGCGAAATATTTATCCT
This sequence comes from Bdellovibrio sp., assembly GCA_020720455.1. GTDB lineage: Bacteria > Bdellovibrionota > Bacteriovoracia > Bacteriovoracales > Bacteriovoracaceae > DYOQ01. The sequence goes on along the minus strand of DYOQ01000019.1, from coordinate 6,752 downwards.
GAATAAAAGCCTGCAAAAAACATCAAGGACAACAATACACTCAATGACAGCAATAGAAGATGAGCTTAAAGGTGCCAAGAACATTTATGAATCTGACAGTGCTGATTTTGGAAATATGATTTGCGAGCTTCCAACAAAACTATACTTCATCAAAGAGGTATTCCCAGGAACAACAGAGGCCATTGAGTTCAACCTAGCAGATAAAAAAATTAATGTGCTCACTGACTTCAAGGCCACCACCCAAATTATAAATGTTGATGGCATTCTTCTTGTCCCACACGAAGGAGCAACCTACGTAATCGCTGGAGAACATAATTTTAAAAATGATTCATTAAAAGGAAAGACAGTTAACGAAAAAATAAACGAAGAAATAAGCGAAGAAGTAAAAGAAGAAGTAAAAGAAGAAGAAGAAGAAGAAGAGAAAGAAAAAAAACAATGATACCGCAGAACAAACTAACATTCATTTTCTCTATAGGTGTACTGGTTTGTATTTTAACATCTTCACTATCACACTCTAGCGAACAAATAATTAAGAACAAGCAGTATAAAGCAACAGACGCAGCTCCGCTTGAACTTTCACTTATATACTCATCGATTTATAAAAAAAACCTACCGCCATCAATACAGACTAAACTGAATGAACTATCGAATCAACTAATTACAAACTTTTCTAAACTTTCAAAGGAAGAGATTTACTTCATTGCAAAAAGTGAAATATATAAAACTATTCTTTCTGAGCGTCTGTCAAAAAAATCAGACGCCGATCGGCCACATCCAAACATTGAAGAAATTGAAAAGAGAGTGCTTTTCTATCTCGATGACAAACAATTAACGCCTTTTGCATCGTGGGTTCTAACTGCCATCTTAAAAGACTTACAAGTTAGTGGGCAACTTAACGTAACAACCAACAAGACATACTCCTTACTACTTCCATGGGTCTACTATATTATGTCAACTGATCCCATATCCTTTAATAATATTTGTCATGAAATTGCGATATCATCACTTGAAGTTATCCTGCAACAAACAACTATTTTAATCTCACTATCAAAATTCAACGATAAAAAAACACCGGAACCAACCTCAGATGTAACAACTACCAGCTATCTTGTAGAGAATGACACTATTATTGTAAACGAAAGCGAAGAAAACAGTTTAGAAGATTTTTTAAAAAGTGAAACTGAACCAATTACTACAAAAGAAAAGACAACCACAAACAACTGGGTACCCAAAGATGATAATACCTTACCATTATCAAAACCTGATCCAACCTATACACCACCTAGTGTTCTTCCAGTACCAGTCAGCAGCTGGGATGATTTACCGATAAACAGTAATAGCATAAACTTGTTCCCTACTCCTGAACCAAATTATCAACCGCCAAGCCAACTACCCGTCCCAGTTGATGATTGGTAAAGAAAGGAACCCATGATAGAAATTTGCCTTATAGTTCCTTGCTACAACGAAGAATCACGGCTTGATACTAATGCGTTTGAAACATTTATAGACAAGAATCCTAACATCCATATCTGTTTCGTAAATGATGAGAGCAGCGATAAAACACTTAGCATTCTACAGCAGCTTTGCACAAAAATTCCAACTAATACCCATATTCTAAACCTTGAGAGCAACAGTGGAAAAGCAGAGGCAATTAGAAGAGGCATGCTAAAAATGCTTGATCAAAAAAATAATAACTTTGAATATATTGGATTCTGGGATGCAGATTTAGCAACACCGCTGGATGATGTTCTAAACTTTATAAAGATTGCTACTGATCGCAACTTAAGTTTAATTTTTGGCTCAAGAATTTTACGAATAGGTGGCAACATAAAACGTAAAAGAATGAGACATTTTCTAGGAAGAGTATTTGCAACGCTCGCTAGCACTTTACTTCAAATACCCGTATATGACACTCAATGTGGAGCAAAGCTCTTTAAACGTGACGTAATCGCTCAAATCTTTGAGAAACAATTTATCTCCTACTGGATCTTTGACGTTGAAATTTTTTTCAGACTATCACTTTTGTTTTCAAGCAAAAAAGTGTTTTTAGATTCACTATACGAATACCCTTTATCAAAATGGACGGATGTATCCGGCAGCAAAATTAAGCTCAGTGATTATCTCCATATCCCACATGAATTAGTGAGAATTTTTTTTAAATATAGGAAGTAAACCTAAATGGATCTAAGAGAAACAGATGGCTTCAGCAATGAAAATGAAAAAAAACATTGGTGGATCAAAACAAGATTTTGCTACATAGACAAGGCCATCAGTTTTCTAAACTTAAAGAATAAAGCAGATCTTTCAGTTGTAGAGTTTGGACACGGTAGCGGCCAAAATCTCTGGTACTTAAAAAACAAATATAAATACAAAGCACAGATAAATAAAATCATTGGGGTCGACCCATTACTCCCCCTAAATCTGTGCACAAAAAGTAGTGAGTATCTTCAAACAAATGACCCTTCTAACATTAAACCAAAGAGCGCTGATATCGTCCTTGCCATGGATGTTTTAGAACATATAGAAGATGAAATTGAAACACTTAACCAGTGGACCAAAACGCTTAGGCAAGAGGGCATAATTTTAATCACTGTCCCAGCATTTATGTCACTTTGGTCACATCATGACGAATTCTTAAATCATAAACGCAGATATACTATAAGCAGTTTTAAAAAAATCTCCAGCGAGGCAAACCTAACACCAGTATTCATCTGCTACGCATTTGGCCCGATGTTTATTCCAATCTTCTTAATTAGAAAGTTTTTTAAACACAATTACCCTACACAAGATTTAAAACTTCCAAACTTTTTATTAAATACAATCCTATATTTTATTTGCAAAATTGAATATCTACTTGGAGGAAACCGCATAATTGGCACCAGCGTAATCGCTGTATTAAGAAAGTGCAAATCATACCAAACGTACGAAAATTGAAAACTTCTCATCTACACTTAGATACGAGTACCGTTCTACACATGAAATACTCGAGCAGATGGGTTTTTTCAGCGTATCTCACAAACTTGAGTTTTTTGGTATTTACAGGCAATGTAGCAAAACTTAACTCTAAAGACTTGGAAGCAAAATTCCGAAGAGATACGTTGTTAACTATTTGGTAATATATGCTATATTCTGTAGTGCTATTTATATCTCTTACTGCTTACACAATATCATTTGCTCAACAAAATGATATTCTAGAAACAACTGTTTTAGTTGATGGTTTATTAAATTTCAACAGAGAACAACCAATCAATAACGTGCAACCATTTTCTTGCGCTTCCTTACAAGGTACTAATGTCGGAACATGTTCACCTTATCAAATGAGGTTTATCGACTCAGTACTTAACGGAGGTGTAGCAAAATACTTTTTAGGTGGTAGCGTGTGGAAAAACTGCACCAGCGTGAGCTTCTCTAACTCTCCACAGCTTAGTCTTAGCGAACTTACAAAAATTTATAATAACTTTTTCTTACAAGATAAAACGGCCCTAACCGAAGCATCTATTTTGGCACTTAAAAATTGCGTAAATACTATTGAACCTAGATTGAAAAGTAAAAAAATTGATAGAAATGAATTTTCAAAAGTCATGCTTGCTAATATGGCCAATACAAGTTGGGCCGCAACAGATATGGCAAGTAAACACCTGATGAGCATATACAAACTAGACGCTGCGACTAGCAACCAACCACTAAATGACATAGACTGTAACCGATCTGGCAATGAGGCCACAAATACAATCTGCAATAACATAAAAAAATGTAATATTAGCAATGATATTAAACTTGATAGTTATGTTGATCTTGCTATGTCTACACTTTCAATCATTACCAGAAATGATGATACTATTAAAACATTAAGCGATTCTATACCTAGTGATGATGAAATTATAACGGCACATGGACAAACTAAAGAGGAAGTGCTTCAAGCAAAAGAGACGTTGAAACTACTGAAGCAACAAAATGAAGATTTAAAAATGTTGACTCCGTGGATGTATGGAAATGAGTCTCAATCTAAAACAAAAAAAATACTTAAGAGTTTAAATAATACAAAAGAACAAGATATTAAATCATCCATACGCGCTGCAATTCTCGAACAGTTTAAAGCCGATAGAGCTGCACATCTTAGTGAGTTTGATAAAAATAACACATTGATTAAATGTGTGCGTGGAGATTATTCCTCATGTGCAATTACAAATAATATACTTAATAAACAGCAAGACCGCGTATCTCTTGATAGGTCAAAGGTTAAACTTGGTTTAGTTGATGGAGATTATTCAAAAGTTTTGAGTGCAGAGAATGATTTAATTAGATTAAAATGTGCCAAAGATTTAGCAACAATCACTAACGAGTTTAATGAAGACTTACTTTACGGATCTTTCACGGCAGCTTCTTTGTTGGTTGGTGGAGGCGCAGTTAAAGCTTCTGCAACAGCTCTTGGACGAATAGTAAGCGGATTAGGTCTAATGGTAAAAGGTGGCATGTATGCAGGCGAAGCATATATGGGGTACAAGCTATTTCAAGATGTCAAAAAAGTGTGTGAATCTACTACAAAATTGCAAGGTGATGAACAAGAGAATGTGAACACAACTTGTAGCGAAATAAGCGAATACGGTGGGTCACTAGTTCGCGATATTAGTGAGTGTATAAAAGGCATTGGGCTATTATCAATTCCTACCGCAATATCACTCAAGGGAATCATTAAACCTAAAAAATCAAATTCAATAGTTGCCGGCCAATCAAAAGATGTTCCTATTGCTGTTGCTGTCAACGACAATGTGTTAACTAATTCTGTCAATCAACTTAAGTTAAGCCCAAAAGATAATGAAGAAATTTTACAGCTGATAAATGGTTTAGCTATGGATAAAAAAAATACAGAGTTAATAGGACAAATAATTTCGACCAACGTGACAGATGCAAAGTCTATAAATGTTTTAAAAAATTATCTCTCTTACATGAACTCACTTAATAAAAAATCTCAGATGAACGCTTGGCAGGACTTAGAGTTAGTACTAAAACAGACTGAAGAATACCCAAATGGTAGTTACGCTGCAAAGTTTTTTGCAAAGGAAAAGAAGTTTTCTCTTTATGAAGAAACTATGGCGTACACAAATGAAAAGACATTATCACTAAGTAAAAACCAACCGAAAGAAGAGATCCACACAATCGCACGAGACATGGCAAGGACACAAAGAGGTAAGTTGCAACGTACATATTATGGCTGTTCATCAAGAAAAATGACACCTCAGCACGCAAAAACAGGCAAGCTATTTAAAAGAGTTTCTATGGCCATGGGACTTGGCAGCATAGCGTATGGGTACACTGCAACCAATAATGACAAAGAGAAAAATTTAGAATGGTTTGGAAAACTTGGTTACGATATTGGACTAACGTATTTAACGACTAGACTGACCTCAAACATAATGAGCAAGCCCGGAAGTGGCCCAATAGATAAATACATTCAAGTTATTGCTGGTCAAGCCAAAATAGGAACTGTTGATGCTACAATATACTCTGCTTTATACGATGTAACACAAGAAGAAGCAGAAGAGAAACTAAGAAGGATTGAGTCTTCTCCAAATTATAAAGATGAGATTGCACGGCTTGACGCATACATAAATTCAAATAACATAATAGAAAAATTTAAGGCAACTATAATTGAAAATTATAAAAAAATTATTACACTAGATGACAAGGACGAACTGCTTGGCGAAAATCCTGTTATTGATGGGATTGACCTAGGCAAACTAACACTAGAACAACTTAAAAATCCTGACGTGCAAGATAAACTTGTAGCGGCCACACTAAATCAAATGTACTCTCAAAATTCTGGTCTACTTCAATTCGGTAGTAAGGGTCTTGATAAATTCATATATGACAGATCTTGGAATATGTTTATTGGTGTACCAAAAAACTTAGCACTAGGAGCTGCAATGTATTTTTCAATATGTATGAGTGGAGATGCTCCGGCCATTGGAATAAGCACTGCCATTGGCATTCACACCTTAAATCAATTTATCTCCTCAGATTATTTTTATGATTATAGAAGAAAAATAATTAACCAGTGATATTCAAGGTCGTTGAGATTTAAGATTCAGTTGAAACCTTAGGTGGATTTACGGTTCTATTAGTAGGTAAAAATTCTATTAGAGCGCATTTTTACACCATCCACCCAGCATTCCAAACCTAACGAACTGTCAGTCATTGCTTCAGGATAACCAGGCCAATTTTGTGCTGTCATAATTGGGGTTTTTGATACTCTTGATGAGCATAAAATTATTTTGTCATAGTTTTCACCGTGAGCAGTTTGGCATAATGGGTGTGTAGGGCCATGATCTGGGTATGCTGCATTTGCTTCGCATTCAACAGCAAAAACACCATCCTCACCATAAATTAACAGCTCAACTCCATTAATGATAATTGTATTTAATGTTCGTCCTCTTAAAACTTTTCCATAGCTACTAACGATTTCCTGATTACTGGACAAGTCAGCAATCACTTCACCGTCATACTGCAATTGATTTGAGCTAGGATAATAAACCATCTTCGGTAAAATATTTTCTATTTCGGAAACAATTTCGGGTGTTTCAGGTGTTTCAGGTAACAAAGACTTGCTACACGAGACAAGCAACAATAAAATAAGCAATACCGTTAATAGTTTCATAGAAAACCTCCTGCTACTAAATATATCAAGCAAAAAAAAAGAGTCAATCCCTTTTTTAGTTGAAACTTTTTCCCCATCTACGCTGCCCTCTTTGCAT
>DYOQ01000072.1:5688-11626 GCA_020720455.1 Bdellovibrio sp. | reverse complement strand
GAGTTAGGTAGATATCGAATCGTTAATCTTAACAAAATTTCTAAATAAAAAAAGCTATTGAACCTCTTCAACTACAAACGGTGTCTCATCTAACGATACTTTATGTCGGCACTTGGGACACTGCAAATGCTTTCCATCTCTTTTCGTCTCTCGTTGTCCCATCACAGAATACCCACACGATGGACAATCAAATTTTCTTGGAAGTGTCCACATTGCATTAGTACATGCTGGATAGTTTGAGCAACCATAAAATACTTTTCCATAGCGGCTCTTTTTTTCTGCAAACTTTCCAATTTTACACTCAGGACAAAAAACATCTAAGGTATATGGAAGCGTGGTCTTACAGTTTGGATAATCTTCACAAGCGATAAAACGGCCAAACCGTCCCTTCTTAACAACCATCTTGCCGCTACACTCTGGGCATGGATCTTTAACATACTCTTTTGGAAGTATTACATATTCACCACTAATACTTCGCTTAAAATCCTGGGTAGAAGAACAGTCTGGATAGTTCGAGCACGCAAGGAACTGGCCGTTTCGGCCCCATTTCACCATGTACTCGCCATTGCCACACTTTAAACATTTAACACCTGTTGGTATCTCCTGCTTTTTAAGGTTCTTCATCTCCTCTTTGGCCGTATCTAAAGTTTTTTCAAAGCCGGCCCAAAAATCAGAAAGAACTACTTTCCATTTTGTTCCACCCTCTTCTATTTGATCGAGTAACTCCTCAATTTTTGCGGTAAACGTGATATCCATGACGTCTGGAAAACTCTCCACTAACATTTTGCAAACAATCTCTCCAAGTTCTGTTGGATAAAACCTTCGGTCCTGCTTCTCAACATAACCTCTATCTTGAATGTTAGAAATAATTGATGCATATGTTGAAGGTCGACCAATTCCTTGTTCTTCAAGCTCTTTAACAAGTGAAGCTTCGTTGTATCGTGGTGGCGGTGATGTCCAGTGTTCTACGCCTTCTATATCCTCTACTGGTTTTAACGTTTCTCCCTCTAGTATATCAGGAAGAATATCCTGGCCCTCACCTTTTTCAGGTTTGTCCCCTTTATCTCCTTTCTCAGCTTTCTCAGCTTTTTCACTTGCATCTAAATAGACCGTTCTAAAACCAGGAAACTTAATTATGGAACCACTAGCTTTAAAAAATTTACCTGATGCTTCGAGTGTAACTGATGTTTGGTCAATTATCGCTTGGGACATCTGACTAGATATAAATTTATTCCAAATTAAGGTGTATAATTTAAATTCATCATCGTTTAGATCTCCTTTTACGGCATCAGGAGGAAAATCTAAGCTTGCTGGGCGAATCGCTTCATGAGCATCCTGAATTTTACTTCCTTTCTTGGTATAAGTAATGATCTCATCAGCAACATACTCTTTACCATGCTCTTTTGCGATGTACTCTCTAAGCGCAAGCAACGCTTCTGGCTCAGTTCTTACCGAGTCAGTTCTCATATATGTAATCAAACCTTGCATACCAGCGTCGGTCAGTTGAATACCTTCATAAAGTTTTTGAGCAACACTCATCGTTTTACGAGTCGTAAAACCAAGTCTATTAGAAGCATCTTGTTGCAATTTTGATGTTGTAAAAGGTGGAGTTGGATTTTGTTTTTTCTCTCTCTTTTTAACTTCAGTAACTTTAAAAGTTTTTCCTGATACGGCCTTTAAGATACTATCTTTTACGCTAGCTTCTTCGATATCAATTTTTTTATCGCTACTATCACCATAATATTTTGCTTCAAAAATAGATCCACTCTTTGAAAATTTTGCATGAACAGAAAACCACTGCTCTGGTTTAAAATCTCTTACAGATTGCTCTCTATCTGTAATAATTCTTAGAGCAACAGATTGAACCCTCCCAGCAGAAAGACCACGCTGTACTTTTTCCCAAAGTATCGGAGATATTTTATAACCAACAAGTCGATCCAAAATTCTTCTTGTTCTTTGAGAATCATATTTTTTACTATCTAATTCAGTTGGACTCTCTATTGCGGCAACAACAGCTTTTTTTGTTATCGCATTAAACAGAACTCTCTTAATCTTCTTTTTCGTATTTAGCTCTTCTGCCAAATGAAATGCGATTGCCTCTCCCTCTCGATCCGGGTCGGGCGCAAGAAAGATAAATTCTGCATCTCTTGCTAATTCTTGAATTTTTTCGATCTTATCTTTTTTTCCAGTAATTGGAACAAGATCCATCGCAAAGTTCTTCTTAACATCAACACCTAGTTTAGATTTTGGAAGATCTTTTATATGGCCATTAGAAGCAACAACCATAAAACCTCTGCCCAAATACTTCTTAATAGTTTTAGCTTTAGCAGGTGACTCAACTATGACGAGAGAGTAAGCGCCAGCTGTTATCTTTTTTGACTCGATAACTCTCTTGGCAACTTTTTTAGTCCCGCCACTTTTTTTCTTTACTTTCTTTTTAGACATAATAGCACTACTGGCCGATACCATCCTCAACCTCACTTCATTATATGACAGTTACTTTTTTATTGATCAGTATTCAACAACTCATCTATTTCTTCAAGATCAAATTCTGTTAAACCGTATGGATTTTCTTTGGCGTTAAGATCTTCATCCATAAATTTTTTTCCAACACCATGCTCAACCTCATCTAGCGATTCAAATGCATCACTACCAGGCGCCTTGATATCACCTTCAACTTTTTCTAAGCTTTCACCCTCCAAAAGCTTGTCCTCATCGCCCTTTTCATTAATTCTTCTCTTCTCTTCTTCTTCAATTTCTCGCTCTAATCGGTCCAACTCTTTTATATCCCTCTCGTGATCTTTAATGACGGAGTTAGTTCTCTCTCGTCGCTCAAGCTCCTCAAGTTCATCGTCAGTCAAACGCGCCTGGTCAACCTTGTTTAATAGATCCTCTGTATGGCCATCTAGATTTAGCTCTACATCTAAATTTTCTAAAGCACTATTTTCTAATGCTTGGACGGCCTTAGAACTCTCCTCACTTCTTAACCTTTCTGACATCAGGGCCTCTTCTGAACTTTTGGTTATCCCAATCGTCCCTAATCCAAAATCATATTTTGAGCTAGTAACAAGTCCTGTTGCAAAATTATCCGTAAGTGAGATTACCGTAATCTCTCCTACTTCATATGTTGGATCAGGTGTTATCCTCTCACCTGTTCCCCTATCGTGAAACGAATACATGGTAAAAACATTACCCATCTCAACGCCATCTGCCCTACCTCGATCTAAATAAACAACATCACCAATGCTGGCACCAACAATCATACCTTTATAACTTCCAATAACTGCTGTCTCAATATTTCTTTTGTTAAAAGTTTTAGTGATCTGAGTAATTTTAGGAGTATGTACAGTCACCCTGTCTTTTCTTAGAGCGATTGCACTCGATTCACTGACAACACATTTCCACATATCATTTTTTTTCTCTCGTGCTGTAATCTCTGCTGTGACGGTATACCTAAACCCTTCACGATCCGATACCTCATGTGAAACTTTTCCTTCTGCTGCATAAACCGAAAATTTGTCTCCAGGTCTAACAACAACACTTTTATCAAAACTGACATAGAGGGTATCCATCTTTAATAACGCTATCCCGTTTTTTTCACCATGAGCAATATAACCAAGATCTTGAACAACGTTTGTTGTAACAAAAGTATTAAGATAAAAACCTTCACTATACTGAAACACAATCTTTGAACTCTTATCAAAACCTGCATCATCATATGCCTGCGTCGGCTCTTCTATCGTTATGCTTGTTACAGGTGGCTCATATTTTTTATATTCTGTATTTAAAAATGTTTTTCCAATTTTTGCCAAATCATCATATGTCTCATCCGAAGCGTATTGAAAAAATACCCCTTGATCTACTAATTTTTTTCTCTCACTAATCCATGATGGTTCAGACTCGTCACCAAACTCAGCAAAATTTGGCATGTCCTTAATATTTCCTTCACCTTTGACGCCACCTGCTTCAAATGATCCAAGCGTAACAGTAGGCATAGAATCAAAATTTCCTGTATCAAAAACAAGTACTGTTCCTGGTTCAATCTGGTGCGGGTTTGTAATATGAGGGTTTAGTGACCAGATTTTAGCATAATAAAATCCTGAGCCAAAAAGTTCTTTTGATATTTTCCAAAGCCACTCACCTTTTTGGACTACATACTTCCCCTGTGTTGCTCTAACAGCAATTTCATTCCACTCATCAGCAGGTATTTTTCCATCTAAAAACTTTGACAACGCAAGTAAGTTCTTCTCTTCTTGGCCAACATCAAACACCTCTACCTTTTTTTCTTTTACTTCCTCTTTTTTACTACCTTCCTCTTTTTTATCAGCACCTTCTTTATCATCAGTTGCAACTTGAGATTTTTCTTCACCCTCTTCTTTTTTCTCTTTCTCTTTATCTATCTTCTCACCTTTTAAAATTCTTTTTTGCTTATCTATATCTTCATCAAACAACAAATCACCCACATCCTCTCTTAATGATTCAAGATCATCGATCTCTTCTGCTTCCGAAACAGTTAATTTTTCGCTTTTGCCTTCAACTACATCACTCTCTCTGTCGTATTTTAATAACAACTCTGCATCTGACTCATCCAATAGTTCAAGCGATAACTCTTTATCACTCTCATTTTGAGCAAATGCACCACACGTTAGAACAATAGAACAGGTCAGAATAAAATTTTTCATTTTATAAATATCCAAAACTATGCCGCCTCAAAAAAATCGTGTAGCAGTGAATAATATTGGTCTTTTTTCTTCGTAAGCTTTAATTTTTCAGCACAGACAACTAACCGGCCAAGACTCTTTAAAACCACCCCCGAGAAAGCATGATTTGTAATCACCTCTTCATAAATCTGCATCGCTAAATCAAACTCACCTTGTTGAAATAGTAACTCAGCAACTAAAAATTTACTTCTAACTTTCACTTGTGGAATATTACTCTGCTCTAACTGTTTAAGCTTTGTCATTGCTTCATCAATTTTATTTTGTCCAATAAAGGCCAGACACCTTCTTATTTCGACCAGTTGGTTTTCTACTGTCATATTGTCATAAGAAATTGGAGGCGCTATATTTTCCTCACGCACTAACTCTTTTGGTGCAGTTGCGCTCTTCGTATCAAAAAGATTCACTGTTTCAATTAGTTCAGCCTTTTCTTTGTCTATATCAGCAACTTCACCACCTTCAACCGATGTAATTTGCGGTTCCTCTTTTTGAACATTCTCATCACGTTTCGTATCAACGACCGATTCATATTTTTTTAGCAACTGATCATACTGGGCCTTTGGCACCGTTTGAACATCACCTGAATCATTAACAACTTCTCTCTTTCCTTTTAACCAAGAACAAGAGGTAAGCGAAAGTAATAAGGCCAATAAAACTGCAAGATGAATTATTAGAGAAGTTAGTTCAAAAGAAAACCTTTTCACTTTTCGTCCTCCATGACATATAAGGAAATGTGTTCTATATTAATATTTTAATGCACCCTTGCTGTAAGTCAATGTTTTATGAAGGACTACCATGAATACCAGACTAATCAAGACTGTTATACGTGTTCCACAAAAAGATTCGGCCTTTATTTATTTCATTCTTGAAGCACATGATAACCTCTGCTCCTTCTCCACTGTAAATATCAATAAAGAAGACCCGTACCGCGATATCGAAATCACGGCAACCAAAGATTTTGAAGAAGAACTCATCCATGTATTAAATAGACTCAAACAAGATATCCACATAACGGAAATTATTCCGCTAAAATTACTCTCTAGCTGATGAACATTAAATTATGAGATACCGGCCATGACAAAAACTAATATCACATATCTTTTCTTGCTGTTTATTTTTACAAAGTTTTTTATTGAAACCTGGCTCCTGCTTAGAAATAAAAGGCATATTGCCAACAACAGAAACTGCGTTCCAGACATGTTCAATAAAATCATCTCGAT
>DYOQ01000072.1:0-5588 GCA_020720455.1 Bdellovibrio sp. | reverse complement strand
ATCCTCTTTACAATTTTTGGGTTTATATCTCATTTAATTAGTCTACCAGAAGCAATTCATTCAACATTCATTATAGAGGAGCGATTTGGGTTTAACAAAACTACGATAAAAACTTTTATCACTGATTCAATCAAAGAGTTAGTTCTTGGAATTTTAATATCAATACCTATTCTATTTTGCATACTTTTTTTAATGGATAACTTAGAAAAAAACTGGTGGATCTTTGGGGCAACGGCCGTCACACTTTTTCAATTTTTTATTATGTTAATATACCCAGTATTCATTGCCCCTTTATTCAATAAGTTTTCACCACTAACGGACGATACTCTTAAAAAGAAAATAAACGACCTACTTACCAATACAAATTTTCCAGGAAAAAAAATCTATGTCATGGACGGATCGAAAAGATCATCTCATGGCAACGCTTACTTTACTGGAATTGGAAAAAATAAACGAATTGTATTCTTTGATACCTTAATTAATACTCTTACGCACGAAGAGATTATTGCAGTTCTTGCACATGAAATTGGCCACTATAAACATCGCCACATTATTAAAAACGTCCTCACGTCAATAATAATTACTCTCATCTCATTTTACATCTTAGGATTGGTCTATGATTCGCAACTCTTCTTTCAAGGCCACGGCGTACTTAACAAATCAAACAGTATGGCCGTACTTTTATTTTTCTTAACATTAAACGTGTATAGTTTTTTTATTCATCCGATAATAAACATTCTTTCTAGAAAATATGAATTTGAAGCTGATACGTTTGTAACAGCATATGCAAAAGGAGAGGGCCTAGCGACAGCACTAATCAAAATGTACAAAGATAATGCTAGTACACTAACACCAGACCCATTATACAGTACCTATTTTCACTCTCACCCACCTGCTAAAGCTAGGATAGACAAGATCTTAGAAGGCTAAAATTTAGCAAAAACCCTCTTTTTTTTAATCGACAATCATGTCTATAATATTTGCTAAATAACTAAAATATTTACTCTTAATTTTATCAATCTCGTTATGTAACTCATGACGGCCACCTTCGAACAATGTTACTTGGCCTCCAAGCTCTACTGATCCAAAATACTCTTTTATTGCATCAACACTGACAATGACATCATTTTTTCCTACTGAACAATAGAGTGGTACCTTACATCTAAGTGGTGATGAATACACCTCTCTAGAACTATTTACCATATTAATCAAAAGTTTCGAATGAAGCTTAAGAGCGTTTAGCTCATCTCTTAGATAATCATCTTTTACTCTAGCATCACTGGATAAGTTATCTAAATTAACGATTCCACCTAGCGCCACACTTGGCCCAATCGCTAATGCTTTTGAAAAAATTTTTGAAGGTAGATACGACAGAGCTTTTCCAAGCACACCTCCAATTTGCACAGGTGGAGAACTTAAGATTAGTGCGATTGGATAAGGATCTCCGGTTTTAATATTTTTTATATAATTAGAGGCAATCAATCCACCCATCGAATGTCCAAACAGGATGAACTTCTCCATCTTATATGTTTTCTTCAAACAGTTTAATAGTTCTCGTAAATCAGCAACGTAATCATCAAAACTTTCAACGTATGCTCTTTGACCACCACTTCTACCATGGCCTCTTAAATCAAACTGTAACACATTCAATTTGTGGCCAAACAGATCAGGAAGATAATTATGGCGATCCAAATGCTCACCTATGCCATGAATTGCTACTAACCAAACATTGTGATTTTTCTCAATAGGTCTTGTTCGAAGCTCTGTGCCATCTTTTGTTTTAAAAAATTTATAGTTGTTTAACATAAAAAATCTCCAACTACCTCTTTCGCCTAGACTATATTATGCTACAATATCTAAGAAGAACCAAGAACAGTTATAGGTGAATTTATGTATTGTCCAAAATGTCTAAATGCAGCCTTGCGAATGAGCAAAAAAGGTGTCGTTGAAATAATTATAAATGGGAAGCAAAGAGATACTGGACGCTTTTTGTATAATAAAGAACGAGAAGATAAAGAGGAAATTTTGCAACACCTAGAACTAAAAGTTGATGAATTCTTTCAGTGGTATAGTGGATTAGAAAATCAGGGCCCAATCGAAACCTTCCAATTAGTATCAAGTGCCTTTGTTTGTGATAACGGTTGCCCAATTAGTGTCACTCAAAAATTTAATGTCACCGAACTTTTATTCACAGGCCAAGAGATAAAAAAATTATTAGTTAAAATGAGCAAAAAATATCAAATCAGTATCAAATTAAAAGACGAATAATATATGAATAATCAATGTAATGAAATCAAAGAAAGTGATATGAAAAAGATAAGGATACTAATCGTTGACGACGCTTACCCAATGAGAATGATTATATCCAAAATGCTATCTACAATGGGATTTAAATCTATTGATGAAGCTGCTGATGGTAAACAGGCCCTCAAAATGGCAATAGAAAAATTTGGAGAAGGCAAACGGTATGACTTAATTATTTCTGACTGGAACATGCCTGTTGAATCTGGGCTAACTTTACTAAAAAATATAAGATCAACAAAACATATTTCGACCACGCCATTTCTACTTCTTACTGCTGAATCAGAGGAGGCCAAAATTGTACTCGCTGTAGAGCATGGAGTTTCTCACTACTCTACCAAACCATTTTCTTATCAAATGCTAGCTGAAGCTGTTGAAAAGACACTGTCCTCTCCAATAAACGTATAAATAATCGTATGACCAAAAGAAACTACGAACAAAATCAAAAAACCGATCTTTTTACTAAAGTATTTGCAGGAATGTCCGATCATATTAGTGTGAGATAGATGTTTAAACCCCAAAGTGTTTAGGCCGGTCCTCCCCAATAAAAAGACCGGCCTTTTTTATTTGCTAAAATCTATGATAAATTTTTGCCCTCGAATAATCCCAAGTGGACTTATACCACTTAACACTGAATTTATTATAAGACCTCTTCTTAAATGAAAAACTGTAGGTACGGATTTCACTCCTAATTTTTTAAAACCTTCAGCTTTTATATCCATAACTACGTCAAAGCTGTATCCTTGTTTTTTCATATACTGAATAATCTCTTTTTTAGTATTACCAACATTGATCGCCACAAAATCTTCAAAATCAATCTCACCATTAGCTATCGCTTTCTGGAACCTTCCTAACTCTATTTGACAAGGTATACATCCTACAGACCAAAATGCGGCAAGAACTGGCCCTTCAAACTCAGCATGGAAGGTTGACTCTTTTTCATCAAGAGAAACAACTGCAAAATCTGGAAACGGTTTACCCTCCAACTCATTCCCAATCATATACATTTGAACATATCTGGATATTCCAAAAACAAGAGCTATCACAAGTAACCAGTTTACTATCTTACCCATAAGTCCAACCCTAACTATAAATCAGCAAATAAAGAGGTCACCCTTTTTGGAAATGAGATCGATCTCTCCTTATTAAATGATGATGTTACTCTTTTTTCCCAAGGATATTTTTTTAAATTTACAGCATACTCTTTTAGATCTTTAACATACTCCCTATATTCATGAGAATGTCTCTTGGCCTCAACTGCTTGCGCTTCAAACAGTGACCTTTCTTTCTTTGCCTTTTCAACCTCTTTCATTGCCGCAGCTAAATCATTTCTCGCAACACATAGATCATCTCGCATTTTCTCTATCTCTTTCGCTAATTGCTGCTTACTTTTCTCAATGTCGCTACAGCGATTTGATAATTCAATATTTGCTCTATTTGATTTTTCTAAACTGTTTTCGAGATCTTTGCAAAAAGAGGCCAAACTCCCCTTCTCCTTTGATAAATGCTCAATCTCATCCATTAACTCTAAATTTACTCTATCTAGATCTTTTGAAGCTTCTGCTAATAGATCACTCTCATATTTTGCTTCATCGATTTCTGCCTGACGGGCAAACCAGACGGCCTTAACAATTCCTGCTAAACCGTTTTTTTGCAAAACTAATAACAGTTCTCCACTGCTACTAATAAGCTCTTGAAAATCTTTATATATACGCCCCATTAATCCTCCGTGAAATATGAAGCCCAAACGGTATACAAACATTATATGACATTTTTTTTCAATTTAATAGACACTCATTTTCCAAAAATATAACATCTGTCAAAATAACACAGCTAGGACGATGCGCAAAAAAGGTCTCCTCTATCTAGTAAAGAGCTAACTAGATTTCCATTACAATATCAATCCTTCTATTTTTCTTTCTTCCTTGCCAATCATCATTTGTAGCTATTGGACGATTTGCTCCATAACCTTCTGACTTAATTTTATCTTCTGTTATTATGTTGTTTTGAACAAGATACACTTTAATCGCCTCCGCTCTTGCCATTGAAAGTTTATCATTAATTTCAACTGGGCCCATTGAATCGGTGTGGCCTTCAACAGAGATTGCATTTGCCTGTATGGCCGTAACAACTGATTGCATTTTACTCAATAACTCTTTATTTGAATCTTCTAACGAACTTGAACCCACTTTAAATCCTAGGCCAACAAGTCTTACGACAATCTTTCCATCCTGAACAAACACATCTGCCTCTCCAGCTGTAAAGATACTCCTAATCTTATTAACGGCCTCTTCCTGTCTTGCAAGCGCCTGCATCTCACTCTCTTTTGCTTGAATTACATTCTCTTTTGCCTGCAATTCACCATCTTTTACTTGTAACTCACTCTCTTTTTTTACAACCTCGCCCTCTAACTCTTTCTTTTGATCATTTATGCTTTTTCCAACTTTTATACTTGTTTTAACAAACATAGCAACATCTGTTGCCTGATCAGTAATCGGCTTGTTTCTATTATCTAATATAACTCCATCAGATGCTGATCTAATCGTATTAATAACATGCTCTTCTCCAAGAATAATATCCTCTGCTGTTTTATTATCAAGAGTATCAACCTGAGCAACAATTGCAGATGCTCTATCCACCAAGAAAGTGGCCTCTTCAACTTTTTTTGCAATTCCCGCATCATCATACCGATTGACATCTATTGTTTTCTCGGCCTCTATAATTGATGCTTTGGCCGCCACTATCGACTTCGGGGCCTTCTCATCTCCATCTTTTTCTATTACCATTTTAAGCTTACTCTTAACTCCTGCTAAATTTTTATCCTTTATAAGCTTTAATTCAATATTTCTAAACTCTTTTTCTAATTCTGCCCTCTCCTTCTCTGTCCCTTTTATATCTCCCTCATTCACATCTATAATCACATCATTTAAATCTTCACTTGCATTTTTAAACTCTTTTATCCCGATATTTGCCCCAACTTTAGTTGCATCATCTTTTGCCTTCAAAACTAGTGCTAAAACTTTTTGGGTCTCCGCACTGACCTCAATTTTTTTTGCCGATCCACATGAACAAAATGCCCAAACTGATGCAATTGCTATTATTTGCCCTAATTTCAAACTGTTACTGCTCATATTGATCGCTCCTTACACATTTTCTAAAACTATTAAGTAAACTATACGACACTATTGCGCAGCGCTCCATTAATGTGTAATGATTACATACTATCACGGCCCTCTATCAGATTAGTGCATCTCCCTAATATTGCATAACTATCTTAGTACTCATTA
>DYOQ01000071.1 GCA_020720455.1 Bdellovibrio sp. | reverse complement strand
TAATGGAATATCACCAACAGTTTCGCTTGGAATTTCTTATGTGTTTTAGATAAGGACAAAATCGCGAAGCAGCCAGCTTTCATTTTCTAGATGTTTTATTGTACGGCAACCCATGCTATTATATTAGGGTAGATCCAAGTGGTGCCGTGTTTGATAGTGCTAACAACATTGAACACATCACGGATGCTAAAATTACAGATATTCACGACGAGCTAAAAACTGTTGTCGTATGCCCTATAAATCTATTTTTCATGGCCCTCATCATAGTTTTTATTGTGAAATAGAGATGTGTTAATCTTCATACTAGAATCTCTACGAAAAAGGGCCGTGATAGTAGAAACTCTACGAAAAAAGTGCGTGTTACGATAAATATTATTTGAACTTAACTTTAATACATAACTGTTTTAGTGGAAAATATACCCAAATTCGTCCCGGACGAAATGTTCAGAAATCTATCTAAACTTTATACAGTGGTATGTAATTATTGGCCATTGTTAGGACTATTGTGTTTGTGGCTTTGAAAACTGGGTATAATCACTAATTATTAACTAAAAACTTTGCAATTCTAAGGAATCGGTTGTGATTAAAATAGTGTTTGTACTCTGGATGTTGTTGTTGATTCTCATTAGCAGGAGTTTATTTTCTATGGAGCTTGATGAGTTTAAGGGGTTTATAAAGGGTGATTTTAAACGCTCTCTTCCTAAAGAACTAAGAGTAAATGGTTTGGGCCAAGTTGATATACACTTAACAAAAATTGCCGTGGATAGTGATAAATGTATTGATGCTCATGTAGCTGGAAGCGATGAAAATGATACTAGATACTATTTGCTAGTTTCAAAGGAGTGCTTGAGGCAAAATGAGGTCACGTTAAAGAAGTCACTTCTTCGTGAAATCATTAGAGCAGTTTGGAAGCAAAACAAACATGGATATTACAATAATCAAAAATTGGTAGATTTGATCTATCAAAATAATTTTTATTATTTGAATTGGGAGTTTGGCCTCAATCTTAATCAAAGGATAGAAAAAATTCTCGATGATTTTTGGGAAATCTGTTTTCTTGAGATGGTGTATGGTGATCGATTTAGTGGAAAATATCCTGCATTAGTAAGTATGCTGGAATTGTTATTTGATGGTTCAAAAGTGACAAACACAAATGGGGCGGTGATTCAGCAAAATAGAGCAAAAGTGGCAATGATAGAAGGCGCGAACGAAGCTTTTTATGCTAGGTATGATTTGATTAAGCAGGCAAAGAAGTCGATTCATGTTCAATATTTTTCTTGGTTCGATGATGTTTTTGGAAATTCTTTGCTTGAGTTGCTAAGGCAAAAAGCAAGTGAAGGTGTCAATGTCTATTTAATGCTAGACAGTAAAGGACACTCTGTAAAAATGTCAGTTCTAAAATGTTTAGTAAGCTTCGGTGTTCAGGTTAGATTATTCAATAAATTTTCAGTTGGGTCATTAGTTGATATTAGGAGGTATTTACAGGCCGGTTTCATTGATTCGTTTGTTGCTAGCAACCACGATAAAATGTTACTAGTTGATGAAAAATTTTTAATCGTTGGTGGAAGAAATATTGGAACCCGATATTTTGTTGTTCCAAGTGAGAGCAAGGAGAAAGTGTACGATGACCTTGACGTGTATGCTGAGTTTGAACGGCCTGCCAGTTCTGTCCTTAAGGCCTTTAGCTTAGAGTTCTGGAACGATATCTCAACAGAGGTTAGTGCTGAGAGCTTTAAAAGCACTAGTCCGATTTTCAGAGATGTTTTAGCTAGCTTAAAATCAAATCTTGTCGCAGTAGAAGAAAGAATGGACTCCGAGGCCATGTCTAAAGAGAGTCTAGATAGTTATCCAGAGCTTGAAAATTACAAATCAATAAATGGTTACAAGAAATGGAGATGGCCAGCGTTAAGTGATTATGTCCCGATTACTGGGATAGATAATAGCTCTGCGTTTGCGCAAATTGATCACATCAATCGAAATGTTCTATTGGAAATGGATAATGCCAAGGAGTCTATCTATATCCAAAACCCATATTTTACGTTTACAACTGAGTTTGAGCAACACCTAAGAAAGGCGGCCCAGCGTGGAGTGGAAATTTATATCAGTGTTCCGAGTATCTTGACGACTGATATATATATTACACTAGGCCCATTAATGCATAGGTGGAGATATTATGTTGAGAATTTTAAAAATGTCCATATCTACGGTTATACAGGTAAGGGAGATTTGCATACAAAAGTTTTTGTATTCGATAGACAAAGGGTGATTGTAGGAAGTTATAATCTGGATCATCTTAGTAGTTACGTAAATTCAGAATTTACTCTTGCTATTGATTCAATAAACATGGCCGAGGAGATAATAAAAAAGATAGATCAAACTATAGATACTGAATCTATACCATTTACACTTGAGTCTGATGGCCCAATGATTCATGGTAATAGAAATCTAAAAATCAATTCTTTGTTGCTGCTCTCTTTGATTTTGTTCCCATGGATTTAGTTAAGCCGCCCAGAGAAAATGAGCGGCCTTTTTTATAAATGAAAGTTATTTTTTTACAGATCGTTTTTTTAAATGAGTTGGGATTTTGGTTTGAATTTTGTTGTTGAACCCACTTTTTAATCCCTGTGGAGCTGGTGCTGAACGCTTGTGAGTAGCTTTTTTTGTTGTCATCTTTGTGGTCGCGGCCACTTTTTTATCACAACCTTTAACTTTACATTTTGCGTTGTTAATCTGTTTTGTAATCTGTTCCTCAACTCTCTTTTGTAGTTTTTCTAGTTCAGTTTTTTTTGCTTTTACGAATTTTTTTGCTTTTTCTACTTCTGTACCAACTGCATTATCGACTGCTTTTTTTACATCTGCTTGAGCGCTAGTTACAAACTTATTGACTGTCGCTTGGATTTTTTTAATATTTTTATCTTTTGTTTTCACTAGTTCATTAATCTCATTTTTAACATCCTTCCAAGACTTCATTAGCTTTTCCATTGTTTCTTCTTTCATTGTAAACTCCTCGTTTGTTTCATCACTCTTTGTGATTGTAATTAGTGTAGAATCTTCCATCTTTTGTTATAGGTACTCTGTATCCAAACCCAAAACTTTTTGGTTTTACTTTTATAATTGGGCAGAATTGCTGCCTCTTGTATTCAGAATTTATGTACAAGTTAAACACCTTTTTAATTTCATGTTCTTCAAATCCTAATTGTAGCATATCTTTTATATCCATGTGATAACTTAAGATAGCTTCGAGGATAGTATCTAACCTTGAGTATGGTGGTAGGTTATCTTCATCCGCTTGATTTTCTCTGAGTTCAGCAGTCGGTTTTCTCGTAATAATTTGTTCAGGGATCAAATTATCAAAATTCCTATTTATATAGTTAGCTAGTGTGACGACTTCAGTTTTATATAGATCTCCCAGCATAGAGATTGCCCCTACGCTGTCGCCGTAGAGAGTAGAATATCCAACTGCAATCTCTGATTTGTTTGAGGTATTAATTGGGATGGCACCAATATCATTTGCATGTGCATACAAGAGGGTTCCTCTTAACCTGCTCTGAATATTTTCATTGGCAAGTCCGGCCAGTTCTCTGCCAAACGAGTCCTTATACACATTTTTAATGGCACTATGGAGAAACTTAATTGGCATACTAAAGATTTTTACACCTAAAGTTTTTGCTTGAGCATAAGCTAGATCATAACTTACGGGAGATGAAAAAATGCCTGGCATAAAGATTGCCTGAACAGATTGATCTTTTTCTAGAGATAATTTTAAAATCGCAAGGACAAGTGATGAGTCTAGGCCACCAGATAGCGCTACTAGAAATTTACTAAAGTTACATTTTTTTGCATACTCACGAACTCCAAATTTAAGAGCTTCCAGAATCTCATTGCAGTCGTTGTCACTCAGTAGTTGTAGTGTCGCCGGCCTATTGGTTAAATCAATTCTTGGGTAGTATAGCGATTCCCAAGTATTGTCTGTTTTCATTTGTGGGCGCTGTTTTTCATGGCGGGATTCGTTCTTATTAGAAAAATCAAGCTGTATTTCTAACGTTGCAGCTTTAAATTTAGGGCCTTCGAGTAAAACTTGGTCGCACTTGACAACAAAACTACTTCCATCAAAAAGGATTTCATCTTCTCCACCAACTCGGTTGACATAAACAAATGGAGCTTGAAGATATTGAGATATCTCTTTCGCTCTTTTAACTCTGTTTTCTTGTTTGCCAACATTAAATGGACTGGCACTTAAATTTACTACGAGGTCAATTTTTTTATTCTCTTTAGCAGCTAGTTCTGCAATCTCAACAGTTGGGATGTGTTGATTGGTGTTTGTTGGCCACATATCCTCGCAGATCATTACGGCAATAGTTGTGTCGTGGCAATTCCAAAGAACTGGGCCACTACCGCTTGTAAAATATTTTTTTTCATCAAAAATATCATAGTTTGGCAGCAGTCTTTTTGTGTAAATTTTTTTCATTGGAGTAGTAGCAGTTAGTTCAAAGATAACGTTGTGAATGGAGAGAGGAACACCGTTAATATCGAGGGTGTATTCTAACCCTCCAGTGAAAACTATTATGTTCTTGTCCTTCTGTTTCTCTAAGTATCTGTTGATCTGATTAAGTAGATTTAGGTATGCGCTGATAAATGGTTTTTGAAGGCAGAGGTCTTGAAGTGGATAACCAGTCAGGCCAAGCTCTGGTAACAGATGAAGGCCTTCTGCTCCGTTATCAAAAATATTTTTAATTTTGTTAAACACTGAAGTAAAATCAGCAATAGTAAAATCAGTTTGATGTATGAATATGTTCAAGGTATAGTCTCCACACAAATTTAGTAATCATTAGCTAATTAATCGATTTTTGGTGAAATTTAAACATGAATTATGAGAATAGTAAAAATAACAGGGTATTAGTAATAGGGGCAGGATTGGCAGGGGTAGAAGCTGCATACTGTTTGGCAAAAAATGGTGTTTCTGTACTTCTTGTAGACTCTAAAAAGAGCTCTCCAAATCCAACTCAGTCGTTAGATGGGTTTGCTGAACTTGTCTGTACTAATTCACTAAAATCGAAACGGCCTGAGTCATCTCATGGGATGTTAAAAGAAGAGATGAAAAAATTAGGCTCGATTATTATAGAAAAAGCGTTAGAAGCAGCAGTGCCGGCAGGGGATGCTTTAGCTGTTGATCGTAAATTTTTTTCAGAAAAGATTACTGACAAGCTATTGTCGATGGAGCAAATTGAATATACCCCAATAGAAATTAGTGATCCAACTACGTTTATGAAGGAACATCACTGTGATAGTTTGATTATAGCGTCAGGGCCATTAACAACAGATCCCCTCGCTAATTGGATAAAGGATAATCTCTCTGATGGGCCGGATGATCTCTATTTTTATGATGCTATGGCACCAGTTGTTGATGGTGACTCTTTGGATATGACGGGTATTTATTTAAAGGATAGGTACAAGGATGTTGGAGAGGAGATTATTGCTGATTACCTAAATTGCCCGCTGACAAAAGAAGAGTATGAACTTTTTGTCGATGATTTGAAAAATGGAGATAAAACACCAACTAAGAGTTTTGAAAAACCCAAGTTTTTTGAAGGGTGTTTGCCAATAGATTTGATGGCCGAAAGAGGCGTTGAAACACTTAGGTTTTCTTGCATGAAACCTGTTGGGCTAGAGAGAGCTGATGGAAAGTTGCCTCATGCTGTGATTCAGTTAAGAAGAGAGAATCTTCTTGGAAATGCGTTTAATCTGGTAGGATTTCAGACAAGGCTCACTCACAAAGAGCAGTTAAGAATATTTAGAAAACTCCCAGGTTTTGCTAATGCAAAATTTTTTAAACTTGGTTCTGTTCATAGAAATACTTATTTAAATGCTAAAAAACTTTTGGCCGCTGATTTAAGTTCTAAAAAAATTCCAAATATCTATTTTGCAGGACAAATTACAGGTGTAGAAGGGTACACAGAGAGTGCAGCGATGGGGATAGTCGCAGCGATGCAGGTGTTAAGAAAAATAAGAGGTGAAACACCGCTACGCTTCCCAGTTGAAAGCGCAATAGGTGCGCTTATAAATTATATCATGACGGCAAAAGATGCGGTTCCTTCTAATATAAATTTTGGACTTTTTCCGCTTCCCATTTTAACAAAAGAACAGCGGAAAATTGGAAAACGAAAAAAAGATGTTAAAAAAAATATGATATGCGAGATAGCAACGAAAAGTTTTGATCAGTTTTTGGCCGAACAATTTTTCAGTAGGAGCAATAAGTGATTGGTGTTTTATTTGTAGCGCTAGCATCACTGTTGTGGGCGATTGATACACTTATTCGTTATCCACTCCTAGGTTCTGGTATTAGTGCTGAACGAATTGTATTTTGTGAGCATCTTATTCTGCTTATAATTTTTGTGCCACTGTTAATTACTAAATCTTCAAACATAAAAAAATTGAAGCTTTCTAGTATCTTTTATTTTGCAATGGTAGGTGGCCTTGGGTCTGCTCTTGGAACTATCGCTTTTACTAAGGCCTTCACGCTTGTAAATCCAACTCTGGTTATTTTAATGCAAAAATTGCAACCAGTTGTTGCAATTATACTTGCAAGATTGATCTTAAAAGAGTCAATCGGTAAGAGTTTTATTTTCTGGGCGCTGATCTCGTTTTCTGGTGGCCTATTGATTAGTTCAAACGATTTACTTAAAATAAGCACAGATGATCTTTCGAATCTCTTTAATATTAACAACAAAATAATTCTCGGATATTTTTTGGCGATGGTGGCCGTTGTCTCTTGGGGTAGTGCGACAGTCTTTGGTAAAAAGTTGGGCAATAGTGGGTTCTCTTCAACGGAAATAATGGCCAGTAGATATCTCTTTGGAACTCTGTTCCTGCTCCCTTTTTTTGAAAAATCTTTTTTTACTTTTTCTCCTCCGGATATAGTTGTTTGGTTGAAAATTGTGGCCGTTGCTCTTATGTCAGGAGTTGTCGCAATGTTTTTTTATTATCAAGGATTAAAGCGAATTAGTGCTAGGATTTGTTCGTTAGCAGAAATGTTTTTTCCGTTCTTTGCGGTGATAATTAATTGGGTGTTTCTTGGGGCTGCCTTAAATTTGACTCAAATAATTGGGGGATGCCTCTTACTTTTGGGTTCAACTGTGATACAGTTGAAACGTTATTAACCTAAAATTTATTAATGCAAAGAGGTTTTTGTGTCAGCAAAAGTTGTTCTACCGGTTACAATGAAAGGTAAAACGGTACTAGTGGCCGGTGGTGCTGGATTTGTTCCATCACACTTGGTTGAGTTATATTTAGAGTTAGGAGCAAGGGTTATTGCAGTTGATAATTTTATAACAGGTTCTCCTGCAAATATTGAACATCTAAAATCACATGATCATTTTAAGTTTATAGAGGCCAATATTTACGAAGTTGATTTAGAAAAACCACTT
This sequence comes from Bdellovibrio sp., assembly GCA_020720455.1. Classification (GTDB taxonomy): domain Bacteria; phylum Bdellovibrionota; class Bacteriovoracia; order Bacteriovoracales; family Bacteriovoracaceae; genus DYOQ01. The sequence continues at coordinate 4,300 of DYOQ01000071.1, read as the reverse complement.
TCTTCAATTGATGGTAAAATTGATTATATTTTTTCTATGGCATCGCCAGCATCACCAATTGATTTTAGTAAAATTCCTCTAGAGATTATGAGAGTCAATTCGGAAGGAACGTTAAAGATGTTAGAGCTAGCTCATAAACATGGAGCGAGGTTTTTAGAGGCATCGACTTCAGAAGTTTATGGTGATCCAGAGGTTCATCCTCAAGAAGAGAGTTATGTCGGCCATGTAAATCCAATAGGGCCTAGATCATGTTATGATGAATCAAAGAGATTTGCTGAAGCTTTGACTATGAGTTACCACCGTAAATATGGAGTTGATACTAGGATCGTTCGGATTTTTAATACCTATGGCCCAAGAATGAGACCAGATGATGGAAGAGTTATTCCTAATTTTATTAATCAAGCGCTTAAAGGTGAGGATCTGACCGTTTATGGGGATGGATCTCAAACAAGATCGTTCTGTTTTGTGACCGATTTAGTGAATGCTATTCACAATGTTATGTTTAGCAATGACACGACACCTTTTAATATTGGAAACCCTGATGAGTACAGCATTCGAGCATGTGCGGAAGAGATAATTAAAGTTCTTGGTAGTCGGTCAAAAATTATAGAGAATCCTTTACCAAAAGATGATCCCAAAAGAAGACGTCCAAACATAGGAAAGCTTCAAGCAATCTCAAACTACCGTCCAGTTGTCACTTTTGAAGATGGTATCAAGAGGACAGCTGAGTTTTTTAGAAAAAAAAGCTGTCATTAATCATGATATAAACAGATTGACAATAATAGTCTAATTAGTGTTATCTATTATTACTATGGGTAATAAAAAAATGAATTTGTCTTCAGACGAGTCAAAAGCGAACTGTTTGCTAGTCGCTGATATTTTAAAAACTCTATCTCATCCTGGAAGATTAATGATTCTTTGTGTTCTTTTAGATGGTGAGAAATCGGTCTCTGATTTAGAAGAGCTTTGTGGCATTGGCCAATCTCAGGTCTCTCAGTTCTTAAAAAGAATGCAGTATGAAAAGATTGTCAATTTTAGAAAAGATGGGAAGTTTGTTTTATACAGTATTGCTGATGATAAAATTAGTAAACTGATCGACCAATTTAGCCAGATTTTTTGTCAGTTGCCTTCTAACGAGTCAGATTCAGGTTGCTCGCCCAAGCCTAATGTAAGCGATGTAGGCGAAGGCCAAGAACAGTAGTGATTTTTCATTACCCTCAAACTTTTTTTTCTCTAGCAGATTTTGGAATAGCAATACCTTTGCACGATAAATACATTCCTCTTCTTCAATATCTCAAGAAAAATCATTGCGATAAAATTAAAACTTTTGAATCGTCACCAACCCTTTCGAAAGAGGATCTTTTGCTTGCTCATACTGAAGAGTACGTTATGAAACTGTTAAATAGTAAGAGTGCAATTAGAGTTGTCGAAGAAGCGTATGAGCTAATTAATTCTGACGGTACCTATAATAGGTATCAACCAAGTTTAACTAATACCCTCCTTGGACTAAGAGATAAAATTTTTGTTGTTGCTGCGTCTGTTATTGATGCTGCGGTTAGGGCAAAGAGTTTAGGAATAAAACAAGCCTTCTTTATCGGAGGTGGAATGCACCATGCAATGAGTTTTCGTGCGGGTGGTTTTTGCCTCGTTAATGATATTGTTATGGCCATAAGAACTTTGCAACAAAGAGGACTAATTAGAAAAGCATTGGTAATAGATGTCGATGCTCATAAAGGAGATGGAACAGCAGAGATTACTGCTAGTGATGAAACTATTTTTACGGTTAGTGTTCACATGGAAAATGGTTGGCCACTTGATGATATCTCTCGTGCCGAGTCCTTTCTTCCAAGTAGTATTGACCTTCCTGTTTCATCTAGCGAAGATTACTTAAAAAAACTTAAATCAACGTTGGCCTCAATTACTGGTGAGTATGAGTTTGCTATTGTTGTTCAAGGTGCAGACCCATATCAAGGTGATACTCTTCCTGGTAGTAAATGGTTAATGCTAACAGCGGATGAGATGTTGCTCAGGGATCTATTGGTTGCAGACTTTCTTAGAGATAAAGAGATCCCATCTTTAACATTAATGGCAGGAGGCTATGGGCCAGATGTTTGGAAAATTTATGCTAATTACCTTGATGAAATCTATACGTAACTTTTGCCATTTTGCCATTTAGTCTAAATCAAATTCATGTGCCATCATTCTCTTTTTTGGCCTAAAATATGTTTTAGGAGAACAGTTCATCAGATCACTTAGCTTGCACATATAGATACAAGCGTATTTTTCAACCTGTCCAGCTAGTCTACTCTCTTCTTGTCCGGCCCTCATTAGCTCACCCCAGTATGGGTTAAAGTGTGATTGGTACTCTTCTATTTTTTTACCGATACTGCTGTTAATTTTTTCCAGCTTTTTATAGAGAGCATCTTTTTTATCATTCACATCATTACTATTTTTACTTGAATAAATTTCAATGAGTTCCTTTTCAATACTATCTTTTTTAATCATCAGTTCATTGATATCTTTTTGAACAGTGATGCTTTTCTTTAGTCCAATTAGGTCATCTTCAAGAGGAGAAAGAACGAGGGCCGTTCTCCAGTTGCAGTTTTTTTTCAGTTTAAGAATATCTCCAAAAATATGATCTCCAAGGTATAGTATTTCGCTCCCTTCAAGTCCTAAATCATCTTGTAGTGTCTCTGCATTTCCACCTTGATAAATTCCTGGAACAAGTTTTGAGTCATAGTTCGACATCATTCCAGTATCTGGGTCAATTTTTAAAAAGCGACTACGGTCAGTAAAGAAACGAGGTTTCATTGTGAATACAACCGTAATTTCGAATAACTCTTCCCACGATTTATGCTCACTTAGAAAAGGGTTTATCGTAAAATCTAGAAGCAGTTTTGTATAAGAGTAGTCAGAGTTGGTAATTACCAAAAGTTTTTTTCCGTACTGTTTAAACTGTTCAAGCATTCTAGGTGTGTCTTTATCTTGAATAATATATTTTTTAAGATTTTTTCTTACTTCATTTTTTAAGGTGCCATCTCTGTGTGCGATATCAACAGCTTTTTTTATATCGTCAGCAATCTTAGAGTAGGAAATCTCTGTTATTTTATTTTCATTAATAAACTCAACAAGATTTGCAAACAGCACACCGTGCGAGAGCGAAAAAGAGGTATCAAGTGTATCGATATCTGGTCCAGATAAATCAATCTCTCTGTTTTCGTATAGTTTTTTTTGTTCGCTAAACTCTAGTGCTTTATTTCCGTGATATCCTGCTTTTACTTTTCCGTAGCGGCTAAGTTTAATTAGATTGCCATGTTTTTTGTCTATTGCAAGACCAAGAATTGCTTTATTAAAGTCAAACGATAGATCTAGGATCTCTTTAGGGTAGCACCCAGATGCTACAAGTTTATTCAAGACAACGTGGTAGGTGAGTTCTTCAAACTCTTTGACATGGTACCTAACAAGAGTGTGGTCCATGTCCATCCCGATTGCTTTTATTTTTTTTAAATTGAGTACCCTATTAATATAAATATTCATTTTTTCTCCAACAAACATAAAAACTTCAATATAATCTCATTGTGTTATAATTATTTGCACCACTTATTCTGCTGTATAATATGATAGGTGATAGGAGTCATCTTGGCCAAAGGTTCAACACATGATAAATTAAACCTGATTACCGGAGCAGTTCTGACGGGCATTATGGTTGGCACTTCGTTTCAGTGGCAGAGAACAGTCCCTTTTGCGTTTGGATGGTTACTGGCAACATTTGTTCTTACTCCTGATTTAGATATTGGCCCTAAAAATCGAAAGAGCGTTGTAAGCATTCTTCTTTATCCGTACTCGGTATTATTCAAGCATAGAGGGATCTCTCACAGTTTTATTTTAGGTACGATCACTAGAATCATTTACGTATATGTGATCTTTATTATTATATCGGCCCTGCTTGCTTATTTTTCAATCATTAAGGATGAAACAAATTATTTATCTCTAATTTTGGCGTATGATTACCAAAAAGAGCACTACCTAATTTTTACTTGGATTGTGATTGGAATGTCTCTTGCTGATGCCTGCCACATCGTAATTGATTACATAACTGGTTTGAAGAATCGTATTTTTTAATTTTACTTTTACTTTTACTTCTAGCTCTAATTTTAATTTTCAATTATTTACTATTGAATTTAATCTTGAGATGTCATATAACTTCAATATACATTAATATGTGGGGAATTAGCTCAGTTGGGAGAGCGTTACGCTGGCAGCGTAAAGGTCGTCGGTTCGATCCCGATATTCTCCACCA
>DYOQ01000070.1 GCA_020720455.1 Bdellovibrio sp. | reverse complement strand
ACATATTAACGTTCTCACTCTTGAAAATTGCCCACGAAAACTCTTCTAGCAGAAGTGCCTCTCCACTAATACGCCTATTGTGGGGAGCGTGTCGCCATGTGTTAGGCCAAGGGGAGTGTATATTCTTGGACTAACGGCGGTATATGTGCAGAGTTTACGCCAAACGGAGTATGGATTCAAAAACTAAATAGTGATTACTGCTTTTAAAAAACAAAAAAAAATCGTAATTGCTTTCTGATTGCTTCACTTCAATTGGAACGAATGGGCCAAGCTTGTCACTTCTATCTTTGAATAATCTCTTTCCTTTTTTTATGATACTGGCCAGCTGTTGTTTCTTAACGCCAATACTAACATAAAAGGACTTAGCTGTTCTGCAAGTGTGTAACCGTTTTTTTAGAATTAAATTTTCATTTTCTTGATTGTTGTCCATGCAACACCTCCTGTTGCACCAATGTTCGGAGAATAGTTTTGTCGTCAATTATTGCTGCACTAATGCATAAGAGTGTCATTGACATAATCGATAGTACATCTGGTAGAATATAACATAAAAAATAATATGGGGTAATCGTGAAAAATTTTTTTGGAGTTTTTATATTTATATTATTTTCTTTTTCAAGCATGTGCGCTGATGTAGATGTAAAAAATTCTGGAGCTGATCAAAAAACTATAATTCGTTATGACTACGCACCAGGAGAGATCAGTACACTCTGCGCTGATAGCATCAATGAAACTCAAGCAGCTCTTGATAAACTTGCCACAATTCCAAAGGAAGCTAGAACGCTAGAAAATACGATCATTGCCTTTGATCAAATCATAACAGATTTTCAAGAAAGATCTGGCGTATTGATTTTTATGAATTATATCCATTCCGATGAAAAGTTACGAGATGAGGCCACGAAATGCGATGAAAAAGTAGGGCCATTTGGTATTTCTATTTTTACGCGCAAAGATCTTTATGATGTTTTTAAAGATCTTATTGGTAGAAATAAAAATGAAGAAAAACTTATTTCTGAAGTTAAACTCTCTTTTGAAGAGAATGGACTGAAACTTTCTGATGAAACATTAGCAAAAGTAAAGGATCTAAAAAGTCAGCTAGCAGTAAAAGAAACTCAATTCTCCAGCAATCTTAATAGTGACACTAGTACTGTGGCCGTTGAAGAGAAAGAGCTAGTTGGCGTTCCGTCAGAGGTCATCGCAAGATTAAATAAACAGGCCAATGAAAAATATTTAATTCCAGCACAAGGCCCTCTTTATATGCAAGTGATGGAAAATTGTTCACTACCAGAAACGCGGAAAAAATTAATAACTGCAAGTCACAATATACAAGCTGAAAAAAATGTAGCGTTGTTAGAGGATGCAATCTTATTGCGTGAAAAAATTGCAGCATTGATGGGATTTTCCACTTGGGCAGATTATCGTGTAATGAGGAACATGTCTAAGTCTGGAAAAAACGTCTTGAATTTTTTGAATGATTTAAAGCTAAAGCTTAAGGAGCGCAATAAAAAAGATATTGATCAGTTATTAACATTCAAAAAAGAGCTAGGGCCTTCAAGCACGGAAATATATCCGTGGGACATCTACTTTCTTTCTTATCAATTAAAGAAAAGAGATTTCTCATTGGATAATGAAGTTATCCGTGAATATTTTCCTGCAGAAAAAGTTGTTCAAGGGATGTTTGATATCTATGAGCAGTTACTTGGCCTAAAATTTGTCCCAGTAAAAAACATTAAAGTCTGGCATACTGATGTTAGGTCCTTTGAAATTCAAGACAAAACTACAAAGAAATTGATTGCATATTTCTTTACAGACTTTTATCCAAGAGATGGGAAATATAAACATGCAGCTGCTTTTGGTTTAATTGGTGGCCGTCAACTAGGGACAAATTACAGCATTCCTGTTTCATCGATTGTAGCAAACTTTAATGCTCCTACTGCAGAGAAACCCTCTCTTTTAAATCATGATGAAGTTGAGACAATTTTTCACGAGTTTGGCCATATTATGCATCAGACTTTAACAAGAGCACCGTATGGTATTCTTGCTGGCACTTCCGTACAACATGATTTTGTCGAAGCTCCTTCACAGATGATGGAAAATTGGGTTTGGCAACCAGAGATTTTGAGCAAAATTTCGGGCCATTATAAAGACACAAAGAAAAAACTTCCTCAAGATTTAGTGAAGAAGATGATTGCAGCTAAAGATTTCCAGCAAGGGTATTTTTTTACTCGCCAACTTTTTTTGGGAGTCTTAGATATGACGTATAATACAAGCGTTGGCGCAGTAGATACCACTGCTGTTTTTAAAAAACTGTACAAAGAAATTACAGGAATTGAGCCAGTAGAAAACGATCACTTTCAAGCTAGTTTTGGACATTTGATGAGTGGATATGATGCTGGTTATTACGGATATCTTTGGTCGTTGGTTTATGCAGATGATATATTTACTAAGTTTAAAGGTAAAAATATTTTAAATTCAACAGTGGGACAGAAATATCGCAAAACAATTTTAGAACAGGGAAATATGAAAGATGGGATGAATCTTTTACATGATTTCTTGGGACGAGCTCCTAATAACAAAGCTTTTTTTGAAAGATTACATATAGCTGGTTCCAACTAATATACAGAACATTTAAAATGAATTATTACGATTCAAATTTCAATAAGTTTTTAGAATCAACCCTGGCGGTTGACATGACACCGCTATATTATGAATTTACAAAATATTTGCCTGACAACGCTTCTATTTTAGATATTGGCTGTGGTTCAGGAAGAGATTTAAAATATTTTCGTACCTGTGGACACCGAGCGCTAGGACTTGAGCCAAATTCTAAGTTGTCAGATTATGCCAGAAGTTATTCTGAATGTAATGTTGTTGAAAATTCAATTGAGCAGTTTGATACACACAACAAGTTTGATGGTATCTGGGCGTGTGCTTCATTGTTACATCTTGAAACAGATGCTCTAAAAAACTCCTTAGTGAAAATTGCATCTTTAATGCATCTAGAATCTGTGTTTTACTGTTCTTTTAAACATGGGGAATTCAACGGGGAGCGTGATGGTAGATTTTTTAATGATCAAACTGCTGAGACATTTTCAAAAATTATTCCAGAAAAACTAACAATCAAGAAAAGTTGGATTACTAAAGATCTTAGACCTGATAGAGATGACGAGTGGCTCAACATGATGTTAGTTGGGCGTAGGCCAAGTATTAATTATTAATGCTCCAAGAATACAGGTATACTTTGAATCAATGATTGTGAAAAATATTTATTACTATTACTTCTAAAGTGCGATAAAATGGGTCTGCTAATTACGCCGAGAATGGCCGATAAACGAGAGGGTTCTGATCAATGGAGACATCAATTTTAGCACAATCTACATTGGTAAAAAATAAGTTTTTCAGCATGGAGGCAATTAGCAGAAAATATTTTTTAAAATTTATTCTTATACTTGGCCCTAGTATCTTTCTTATAAATCTTATTATAGTCAAAATACTTAATTTGATATCTACTAGTAATCAACTAATCTCATTGTACCTCGTTATGGTCATCGGACTAATTGTTAATATAGGTACCGTAAGTTTTTTTGTTTATTTTGCAATTAGAAGACTAAAAGATATCTATTTTATAAATCAAGAAAAAAAATTAACACAATGGTTAATGTGGGCCATCTTTGCAACGCTATTGTTAACCCCGTTCATAAGTATCTACTTTATTATCATGCTATCAACAAAAAAAGGAATACTCAGTGAAAATGCCAGTACAAGGATGACAATAAAACAACATTTTTCTGTTGCCATCATGGTGCCAATTTTATTAACAACTGTTCTACGATTAACGCTCCTTCGGCCAGAATATTTCAACACCAGTATCTCGTCTGATTGTCAAAGCGGCTTTAACTTAGAAAAAATATTCAAGGTTGCACTATATGACAATCTAACTCCAACGTTTAAATACATAGATAATCATTATACTGACGTTATAATTATGTCGTCGCTAAAAGAAAAATATTTATCAAGTGTGGTTGCTGCCAAGGATCTGCCGTCACCGATTAACTTCTCCAAAGAATATTTAACCCTACACACAAATCGTCAGTTTTCATTGACTGGAGTCTTGTTGGGAAATATTGCAGCAATGATGTTAGCTATAAAGAAGAAAAAACTTAGCGGATCTAATGACAACGCACTTGCGAATGCGGCCCTTGAGATAATAGAACTCGGTATTGATTACGGTGAATTTCTTTATAAACGCGCTACTCCTTTATCGATATCAACTCCATATGGTAGCTATTTAATTACAGGCTCTCCTGAAATCTACATACTTCAAATTTATGACATGAAAACAGCACTTACTTTTAAAAAAACTATAATTGAAAAAACTAGTTCACTTATATCGCTCATGCAAAATAAATTAACAACCAACAACAAATTTAATACAAATGAGTGGTTACCGTACAAAGAGAGACTGGCCATTTTAGAAAGAAAATTGAACACTTTAAAAAATATGCCAAATGTTTATCTTTATTAAAAATTTTTTATCTAGAAGGAGAAAAGAATGCTGCAAATACTAATTATACCATTACTCTCTCTTTTATATTTTTCCGAAATTTTTGCTTTAGAAAAAGCTGTAACATATGTAGACCCTTTGGAAAATTATACTTATGAGCAGATCTTAGAAAAATACCAAAAAGTTACATCTGCCCTTAAGTCCAATCTGAATGGACCTGTTGATGATTGTTCAAGCTTTTGTGGTGATTCATGTGGTGAAAAAAAACAAAATAGGGATTGTTCTTTTGCAAATTTCTGCAAAAGTATCGCAAAAAATATAGATGGGCCTTATCTATATATCTCAAAAGATGGTGGGAAAATTCCAAATTATCAACTTTATGATAACGAGCGAAGTGCAGCAGACTGTTTCGATCAAATAACATCTAGGCTTGAGGAGAGAAAGAACACTCCAGCAAATAAAGAAAAACTAAGAACAAAAATGTCGGCAGTTCAAAAAGCACACATCGCACTCAAGGAAAAAGTAATCAAAAGTAAAATTATTGAAGCTGTCGCAAAATTTGATATTGAAAATATAAAACTTAATTACGATTACAACGGAATCGCCATGGAAGATGAACATTTAAGCAAAGAAGATATCGAAAAAAAATTTCAAGAGATATCTAAAAAAGCTAACGTAAAACTGCCAAAATGGTACCAAGAAGAATACGTCGGACTTGTTCTAGCTATGCAAAGTGAAGCTCCGCAAGACCCATCTCCACTTGGACAAAGCCCATTTCAAAATCCTAAGTTTGCAACAAGTATCAACCTTGCAGGCAGCGAAACAAAACTACGCGAAAATCAAGAAAAGCTAAGACGTGAAATTAAAAGATCTGAAAATATTTTTCAAGAAACACAACAAAGCATTTTAATTTTCTTAGATAAACAAATTGCAGCTCACCCAAATGACAAAAGTAGCTATCTTGAGATGAAAAAAAGAATAGAAACCTCAAGACTCAGTAATCCCCTATCTGAAGCAAACCAAGAGAGTTGTAACTCAGGGCCAAATGCTTATTACCTTTTTTTTGAACACTCCGTTATATTGTGTCATCAACTCCTTGAACTTCCATCTGCAGCGCTAAAAGAGATTATCGCTCACGAACTTGGTCACTCTATTGACCCATGTTTTATAAGTAATCCTCTAGTTCATGTTACAAATGCAAAAGAAAAAGATGAATCGTCTAGTGATCAATCAGACCCACTTCAAAGCGAAAACAAAAAGTACAGTGATAGTTATAGCACCAATTTTTTGGGCCAAACGCCTTCAACTCTCAGTGAAAAATTTTCTACATATACTACTGAGGAGTATAGCGGTCCTGTATACTTTAAAGATAACCCTGCTTATAGCGTTATCGATTGTTTAACAAGTGATGGTTCCATTAAAGCTAGAACCAGTGATAAAGTTATGGCAAAAAAAGATCTAGATAAATTAATTGACATGCGAGAGCGAGCAGGTGCAAATGATTCTAACAGTAAGCTCTATAACGACTTAATTACTGCTCGCAACAATTTTGATGATTTCTATAGTAAACATGGCGGGTGTCATTTTCTTCCTGGCAACAATCAAGTTCAAGAATCTTGGAGTGATTGGATTGCCTCTCAAGTAATTGGAATGGAGATTAACTCTCTTTCCCCAGATAAAAAAATGGATTTTGCCTTTGAATCACTATCTGTTGGCATTGAGAGAGCTTGTTCTTACTTACCTATCACACAAAATAGTGAGATAGATGCTTTCAAAAAAGAGATGGGATGCACTGATGATCGATCTATTGCTCATGTCACTTTTTCAAGCATAGTATCCGCAAATGAAATGGTCCAAAATGTTCACCCTTTTGCACCAGACAGAGCAGAAAAAATTTTTCTTGCTCATCCTGAGATAAAAAAAGCACTTGGTTGCAACGGTAGTTCTAATGCAAAATATTGCGATCCAATTAATAACATGGGAAACAACTATTATGGAAAATAAAATATTACGTTATTTACTAGGCACCATCTCTATTTTCTTGCTTACACTTTCACTCAGAAACTATGCAAACGAAGATGATTTTAGCGTTATTCTTGAGTACACAACCAATATCAAATATCAAAAAAAGTTTACGCTAGAAGGAAGAGATCAAAAAATAATTTTAAACGGCATGGTCCTTCCATCGGAAAAAATTATGCTCTCAAAAAACAAGATAAGTTTCCTTGTACTTAATACTGAACTAACAAATTTTAGCATTGGCGGTTGTCCGGCAGGGATTTATAAACTCACAGTCATTAGAAACTTAAAAAATCATATTGAGGATGGGTGCATCGGCACCGAGCGTTTTTCTAAAATATTAACAACATTTAAAGCGATATAAATATTAACTTTAAACTATTAACTGTCCTTCTTATCATTTTTGTCGACGTTTTAGGGTTTACCGTAATGATTCCACTCTTACCCTTCTACATTGAAAGCTTAGGAGTAGGTCCATTTATCGTAGGCGTAGTAGGATCAGCATTTGGTATCTGTTCGCTTATAGCTGGGCCAATTCTGGGAGATTTATCAGATAAATATGGCCGGCGCCCAATCTTATTACTAAGTCAAATAGGGACCTTCATAAGTTTTATAATGCTCGCTCTTTCAAAAAGCCTTGCCTTGGTTCTCATGGCACGCATCTTAGATGGCATTACGTCTGGCAATATCACCGTTGCTCAGGCCTATATCGCAGATGTCACGACGAAAGAAGAGCGCACCCAAGCGATGAGCTTAGTTAGTGCAGCTTTTGGACTGGGGTTTATTGGTGGACCTCTTTTATCTGGAATTCTCTCTGGATATCATCCGATGGCACCTATTTATGCAAGTGCAGGTTTTTCATTTTTAAGTATACTAGGAACTTATTTCTTCTTAAAAGACAGTGTCATACATAAACCTCAGCACCACACTAGGTTAAACTTAAAAAAATATCTGGATGTTCTAACTGCACCAGCTTTGAAAAATTACTTCATCGCTTTTTTTATTTTTGCTTTTTTCTTTAATATCTATGTATCGGGCATTCCTCTTTTTCTTGAACGAACATTTACAAATCCAGATGGAAGGCCCTATGGTGCAAAAGAGGTCGGGCTCATTTTTTCTTACGCTGGTGTTGTTTCACTCACGGTACAGATGTTTCTTATTAAGTATCTTGTTAGAAAACATGGTGAAATAAAAGTCATGCTTGGCGGCTTCCTTCTGTCATCTCTTTCATTAATAATTATGGGCCCATCGTCGATCATCATAATCTTTCTTTTTGGCATGACAATCAATATTATAGGAAGCTCAATTTTAAGGCCGTCCATTTCTGGAATTTTATCTAAAAATGCAACTGTTTCTGAACAAGGACTTGTCTTTGGTATCAATCAAACATCTATGTCTATTGGACAAGTTATCGCCCCTCTACTAAGTGGGATATTAATTGAACATCAACTGAACTTATCTTGGGCACTTCTTATTAGCGCCCTCTCGCTCTTTGGTTTTATTTTTACATTTTCAAACTATAAAAACTCAATCAACGTTTCGTAGTGAGAAGTAAATGGAAACATATCAAACACTGCAATCCGAGACGGCGTGAATCTCTCTTTTAAAATTTCATAATCTTCTATTAAAGTTTTTGCATTACAACTAGAGTAATACAGTTTTTTAATCGTTTTCCTTTCAACTAAGGTCTGACAAAAATCTTTACCCAACCCTTTTCTTGGTGGATTAACAATAATAGCATCAAACTCTTTCTTCATTCTTTTAAAAAATGTTAGCGCATCTTCGCTTATAAAAACAACTCTCTCTACATTATTCTCTTTTGCTGACAAAGTTGCACACTCGATTGATTCTTTAGATATTTCAACACCTGTTACATTGCCTAAATATTTTGAAGCAAAAAAAGAAAAACAACCAACACCGCAATACATATCAAGAGCACTTGAGATGTATTGCTCTTTGATCCATTTCTGCAAAGTTTGATACAATTCGCCTGCTACGCCTGGGTTTGTTTGAAAAAAACAACTTGGCCCAATATTTAGCCTATACTCACACATTTGCTCTTTAATAAATCTATCTTGAGTTAAAATAATCTCTTCACGTCCTTCAACGATCGCGTGTGGAATTGGTTGAATATTTACTGAGACAACTTTAAGAGTAGGATTTTTTTTAAGAAGCGCCGGAACCATGTTTTGAATTTCAGGGAGATTTTTTTTTGATTTAACAACAAAACGCAAAATGTGTTCGCTAGAATCAGCTGTCCCCATAATAATTATATATTTCAGCTCTCCATTTCGTTTTTTTATGTCGTAAATAGGAAGAGATGAACGAACTATAAAATCTTTCACAGACAGAACTAATTGTTGTATTCCGTCAGTATAAAGAGGACAGCTACTAATATCAACTTGACTCAAATCTCTTCGCGTTATGCCCAATCCTATACTTTTATCTTTTTGAGCAAACACTGCCAACTTTGCCTTATTTCTAAAACCAAAGCATTTACTATCAGTGCCTCTATACTCGATTTGAATCGATGAAAAAGACTCTCTGATCAAGCTAGCTTTATACTCAAGCGAGTTTTCGCGTTCGTTAAAATTGCAAGATGAGCAGAGCTGCTTTTTGAAATAATCACACATCACAACGCTCAAAAATATCTCCCCTATAAAATCGAAAGGCCTCAAGAATAATTCTTCTTGAGGCCTTTCTTTTAACTTAAAAAATTAGTTACTTCTGTTCAATTCTAGTAGCGTAGAAAGATCTCCATACGAATACTGTTGAAAGAAGGAAAAAGATTGCAGCAGAAACTTTATTAATAATTGGGTTACTAGCTTCAATCTGAATTGCAAGTTCTACAGCTAAAAGTCCAAAAAGAGTTGTAAACTTAATAACTGGGTTCATTGCAACTGATGATGTGTCTTTGAATGGGTCTCCAACAGTATCACCAACAACAGTAGCAGCATGCAGGTCAGTTCCCTTTGCTCTTAATTCAGTCTCCGCAATTTTCTTAGCGTTATCCCAAGCACCACCAGCATTGGCCATAAAGATTGCTTGATATAATCCAAAGATTGCGATTGAGATCAAGTAACCAATAAAAAAGAATGGGTCTAAGCAAGCAAATGCAAGAGTAGAAAAGAATACTGCCAGAAAGATATTAAACATTCCTTTCTGTGCATATTGAGTACAAATTGCAACAACTTTTTTACTATCACTTACAGATGCTTTTTCAGATGAACCATCAAGTTTAATTGTTTTCTTAATAAACTCTACTGCTCGATATGAACCAGTAACAACGGCCTGAATAGAAGCACCAGTAAACCAGTAAATAATTGCTCCACCAGTAACAAGACCTAAAAGAAATGGTGGATTAAGTAGAGAGAGTTTATCAACACCTTCAGTTAGGCCATTTGTCAAAAGAACAATGATTGAGAAGATAAGAGTAGTAGCACCAACAACCGCAGTTCCAATTAGAACTGGTTTCGCTGTGGCCTTGAAAGTATTTCCAGCTCCATCGTTTTCTTCTAAATGATCTTTGGCCTCCGTAAATTTAGGCTCGAAACCAAAATCACGCTTTAATTCCTCTTTTATACCTCCAATAGTTTCAACCATTGAAAGTTCATAAACAGACTGAGCGTTATCGGTAACTGGCCCATAAGAGTCAACCGCAATAGTAACTGGGCCCATTCCAAGAAAACCAAAAGCAACAAGTCCAAAAGCAAAAATTGCAGGAGCAAGCATCATTGCGCCAAGTCCAAGAACACTAACACCGTAAGCAATCGACATAAGAAGTACAATTGTAATTCCCATCCAGTAAGCAGAAAAATTTCCAGCGACTAGACCAGAAAGAACGTTTAGAGAAGCTCCACCTTCTTTAGATGCAGTGATAACTTCACGCACGTGAGCAGAGTTTGTTGAAGTAAAAACTTTAACTAACTCAGGAATAAGTGCTCCAGCGATCGTTCCACAGGTAATAATCGTTGAAAGCTTCCACCAAAGAGTTGTATCACCACCGAGCTCTGGAATTAATAAATATGAAAGTACATATGTAACAGCAACAGATATTAAAGAGGTGATCCATACTAATGTAGTAAGCGGATGCTCAAAATTCATTTTATCAACTTGCTGGTATTTTGCCTTCGCAAAAAAATCATTGATCCAATAAGCAATCGCAGAAGTAACAACCATTCCAATTCTCATTACAAAAATCCAGACTAGGAGCTGAACCTGAACTGATGTGTCATGTACGGCAAGAAGAATAAAAGTAATAAGAGCAACACCAGTTACACCGTATGTTTCAAAACCATCTGCAGTTGGGCCAACAGAGTCACCAGCATTGTCACCAGTACAGTCAGCAATAACTCCAGGGTTACGAGCATCGTCTTCCTTAATCTTGAAAACAATTTTCATAAGGTCTGAACCAATATCTGCAATCTTTGTAAAGATACCACCAGCAATTCGTAGTGCAGCAGCACCAAGTGATTCACCAATAGCAAAACCGATAAAACAAGGGCCTGCATAATCACTAGGAATAAAAAGCAAAATAGCAAGCATGATAACAAGCTCAACAGATATTAATAGCATCCCAATACTCATTCCGGCTTTTAACGGAATCGCATAACAAGGGAAAGGCTTTCCACGAAGAGCAGCAAACGCTGTTCTAGAGTTAGCGTAGGTATTAATACGAATACCAAACCAAGCTACAGAGTATGAACCTAAGATACCAACGATTGAGAAAAATATGATAATTGCAACTTGAAGACCTGAAAAACCACGTAGGACTCCAAAATAAACAATCATTACGATTGCAATAAAGCCCCAAAGTATCGCGATAAACTTCCCTTGAGTTAACAAATAGGTTTTACATGTCTCGTAAATAAGTTCTGAAATCTCTTTCATTGATTTATGAACAGGGAGGTTTTTTAATTGATTAGATTGAAATAGGCCAAATCCAATACCTAAAAAACAAATAATAAATCCGATAAAAAGCAGAGTAAAACCAGAGTAACCCATGAAGCTTTGACTTGCTAGGTCTGGTAATCTCAGATCTGCTTCACTGGCATGGCCAGAGATCGCAAGAAAAGTAAGCATCCAAATAAGATGTTTAGACATTAAAACCTCCATTAAAAAAATCAACACCGCATTAACTTTCGTTAAAACACATCAACTCATCCATTTATTTCAAGAGCAATATCATATTTTTATGAAAATTGTCGAAGGATTTGTAGCTGTGTCATAAAATAGTTTGCAAACAAATACGATGCCATGTGGCATTAGTTTGCATATCCAGATTTTGATGAGGAAATTTAGGTCTTCAAACTTAATGGACGATGGTTCGTCCAGCGTAAGATTTGGTGGGCGTGCTTTGGTGAGATACTCATAAATGTGCTCAATAAATACATGCTCAATAAAATACTGAACAAAAAGTTGCACTAAGAAATGGTAGTCA
>DYOQ01000069.1 GCA_020720455.1 Bdellovibrio sp. | reverse complement strand
CTGCTTGAAATAAGCATACAATTTCGCATACAACCCAGTAGCACAAAATATTGGCAGTACGGCCTTTCGGTAAGATGGACAGCGTGATATGCGAATCACAATCAATAATACGCGAATAGTAGATAAAATTTCTCAACCATTTTTCCAATAAACCGATATAATATAATTAAGAAGAAACGGAGGCATTGTGTATAAATTTTCGCTCTTACACGCAGATATTATTCGTCTTGCACTACTTGGAGTTTTTTCTTTAGGTATTTTAGGTAGTGTAAATATAACTGCCAATGGGAAAGAAACAAATAAAAATAGTGACAAAAAAAAGCCGGAACTTGTTAGTGAATCTTTAACTGCCATCGAGGCAAGAAATAAAAAACTTTTACTTGAAGATAGTAACGTTGCTCCAATATATAAACAGTGCAAAGAAACTCATGCCGGAGATAATGCGAAAATCGGAAACTGTCTTTTTGTTGAACTTAAAAAAAACTATGGTCCAGAGGGGACAGCGCAAATACTAGAAAGTTACGTTAGTGACATAAGAAACGAATCAAGCGAGGAGGCCACGAACAATAACGATAAAAATAATAATAATAATGAAAAAAACGGTTCAAATCTAGGTGTTCAATTTTTGGGGAACAATACAACGACAAGTCACAACCCAGGAATGGTAGCCTTTGAAGACTACCTATACAAACAGCTACGAGAGGCCCTTTATGGAGAGATAGTGGCCGAAGTTAACGAATCTGATCCAAATGCAAAAGAAACTACAAGTGCAAATGATAACAAGCCGAAAAAAATTGTAGACCACGTGGTGTTTTATCAACTCTTTGAAGGACAGCTAACCAAAAATGTTTTAACCACAATCTCATCTTACTGTATTGATGCTGGCCCCAGTACTTATCTTATTTCAAAAAATGAGGTTGATAGAGAAAAGCAAAGAGAAAAAAACATCAATGGTCTTTCAGAATTTAGTCCAGAAAAGAAAGATGAGAACATCGCCAGCGCAAGTTGGACAAATTGCTTTAAGAGTTTACTCCCAATTTGCGAGGGCAGAAAAACGAAAGGTATAAACGATTACTCTACACAAGACATGCAAAACAATGAAGATTATAAATACAGCAAGGAAAAAGCTTGTCTTATCACTGCCCAGCTAAAAAGACTACGGCAAGCACTTATAACAATTGTTCCAATCCGTGAGGAGTTTGATAAAATCCAAAAGGAGAGCTCCGATAAAAATGAATCAGTCGCTTCAATCAATGCTGGCAGTGCTGGTTATGAAATCTATCAACAAGGAAAAGGTGATGACGAAAAAAGCATTGATGAGTTGACCACAATTACTAGTGGTGATATCAAACGTGGTTTTGCTAAAGCTCAAGGTGAAGCATCAAAAGAGTTCGATGAAAATTGCATCAATGGCAAAAACAATGAAGAGATTTGCAAAAAATATTTTGCAAATGAAGAACAAAAGAAAGAGATTGAGAGCAGAGCGATGGTTGAAATTGTTAAAGCAAAAAGCATGGGCGATAAAGTTGAAGCGATCGACAGCGAAGAAAAAGTTAAAGAATTTCTTAAAACTGAGGGCCGAACCGATAAAGAGATTGAGCGAATTTTGGCCGCAAGCGATGGTGAAAATGCTGAACAAAAACTTGAAGCGATTAAAAAATCAATTCAAAACCAGTTTAAACAAGAAAAAGAAGAGCTAGTTAACCAGCTTGCTAAACGTATAAATGCAACAGATAAAACAGAAGGAAACAAAACGGCGATTGCAAAAGAACTTAAAAGCAGGGCCAAAGAGTATGCACAGCTTCTGCACTACAACAATATTGTATCTGGATATTTAAAAGTTACGGAAACAAATCCGACAAAACCGGAAGAAAAGAAAGAAACACTAAACACTGCTTTGATGTTTAGAGAGTTAGAAGATAATGCATATGTTGCATCTGGAAGAGATGTCGCAAGTGGTGAAGGTGGAAAAGCAGAACCAATCGAAGGTTCAACCGCAGAAAACATAAAACAACTAAAAGAAAAAATTGAAGAAGCTGGAATTAAAAAACCTGCAAAAGTAGAAAATCCTGTCAACATTACAGTAGATCAAATAAATGAACAGATGTTACTTTACGATGTCCCCAAAAGCGGTGAAAACACAACTGACAGCAACTGACAGCAACTGACAGCGAGAAGCATTAGACCGACTTAATCCAAATAAATACTTTTCCCTTTCCAACAGGTATCCAAGTTTTAGAACTATTTTTATAAATTGTTGTCTTATCAATGCTGCGAACATCTTTAAAAAAATTATCAAGTGCATCTACTGGAACATAAAGATTATAATAAATTCCACCTGGAACATGAAGACCTGGCTTAACTGTATCAACCTGAGTTGCTTTATAACGCCCGATTAATTCTTTCATCTGTTCACTTGCCTTTTTAAAATCAACCGCATTCATCATGATTCGAAAGACCTTGCCACTTCCGTATGAAGTGTCCCTATATCCACCCTTCTCTTCTTCTTCGTACTCGGACAATTCAAGGCCGGCCATATCAAAATCTCTTCCAAGCGTATCAACAGAAGGAATGAACACCTCCGTTTCTGTTTCATACCGCTCTTTTGATTCATCGATTATTTTCGTTTTTTGTTTTTCACTAACGGCCGCGGCCATCTTTGCTAGCGAGTCACTATCAATTTCTAATTTTTGGGAGTCATTATCTTGCTGCTCTTTAAACTTTAAACTGCTATCAAGCCAAGTAAACTGTGGATCGTTTACACTAATCCGATCTTTAATCTGTTGCTTATAATATTTGTTCCCTTCAACTATTCCCCAGATAGCTAATACACTTATCGAAATTACAATTACCAAATCTATTAAAAATCTAAACTTTGTTGTTATATCTCGCCAAGTTCTAAACGAGGTAACCCAAGACCCTTTACCGTAAAGCTCAACCTCCATTTTTGAGATTAGTTCTTTCCACTCATCATAAAGAGTAACCTCCACCGATGGCAAAATTTCGTCATCATACCCTCCTATGAAATTGCTTCCTAGATTAAGCTTTTTATCAATATCCAAAAAGGTCATGCTTAGATTTGGACTGGACATATTACCGATACTAAAAATCCGATTAAAACTGTCTTCTAAATGGGGGAATTTTGCGATAAAAAAATCACGCAAAATCTGAGCAATTTTAGAAGGTGACATTTCTGCATCATTTGATAACTCTTGAATTGAACCACCCTTATAGACAAATGTATAACAGATAAATTTATCTCTTAACCATTTAAACCATGCAATGAGTGGCCCAAGCGTCACCCGTGATCTTGCATAGTTAAATCGGCCAATGACTTGAGTAAGTGAATAACCATCCACAAAAAAAAGGGCCCAAAAATATTCAAAATCCTCTCTATATCGTCCTTGCCACGTTATTCCATCGACATCTAGTTGAATCCATTCGCGGAAATCAAAAAAATCTGATTTATTAAATATTACTATTTCGTTCATATCGTTCATATCGTTCATAAGAAAAAATTATATCTGTTTTTTCTGGTTAGGCAAAGAAGGTTTTGCCCCGTTTGAAATAGATCTATTTAACCGATAAAATATTAGCTAGGAGATGCGAACAGACCATGAATGACATCACAACTTACAGAGCAAATAAATTTAAAGAAGCCGAATACAAAAGGCACCAAGAGGATATCAAAAAACTCAAGTCAGAAAACCGTAGAGAATACACTACCGAAAACAAAAAAGGGGTCGCAGCAGTTGAAGGTATTCGGGATGAGTATGAATCATCTATAAATCAAATCAAAGTAAGTACTGAAAAAAGGCTTAACGATCTAAGGGTTCATCAGGAAGAGATGCTAAAAGCAGAAGAAAAAAGACTACAAAATGAGCTTGCTGATTTAAAAACAGCACACAAGGATCAAGTTGAAGAGATAAGAGAGAGTCAACAAAACCAGATAGAAGTAATGAGGGCATCTCATGAAAAGAGCCTGGCAAATGCAAGAGAGAAATTTTTAAAAGAACAATCCAAACTAGAGCTGAACTCATAACGAAGGAATGACAGGGAGAACTGATGAAGAGTAATGAAAGTGCAACCAACACAACGTTCATTAACGGAAAAGGGCAGATCATTGAGATGTTGTCAATTATGGATGGGGGCCACCGGGAGATGCTGCTAAGAAATATCGGCCTGCGCGATCCTAGTCTTGCCAGTGAACTTCGAGAAAAAAGTATCTCAATCAAAATTTTAGAGCAGTTAAGAGACAGTGATATCAAGGCAGTTTTTCCACATATCCCAGCACAAATTTGGGGTTTATCGATCAAAGATCAAAATGTAGAGTTTCAAAGACGCTCGCTCAAACTTGCAGACAAAGGTTATGCGTTTGAGGCATTTAAAATCATGAAGGCGCAGGGAATTACGAAAGAACAGGTAAAGAGAGCACAAAAAAAAGTTATCGATACACTCATTGAACTAAACAGAAGAAGCGTTATTAGGGCCCAATAAAATCATTCTCATTCATTAAAATTGTACCGTACCTTAATCCGCGACAAGAGACAGTGTATTTGCTTATGGATAGTTTTTTAGCAATTGCTAAAGCTACCAATCCTCCAGCAACAATCACTTCAGCACGCTTATCAAGATGAACATAGTCTTTGGCCAACTGGGAGACACTCCTATTTTTTATTTTTTCTACTAATGTATTTAGTTCACCAGTCGTAATTTTAGAGTTGTGGACACTATCTTTATCAAAGCTAACAAGACCTAAATTCATAGCTGAAAGTGAAGTATACGTTCCAGCTACTGCAACAGTTTCAAAACCTTTGTAACTAGAGATCACACTCTCCACCAATAAAGATTCTATTTTTTTATCTAATACGCCATCATTCATCCACTCATCTGCTCTAACAGAACCAAGAGGAATACTAACAGAAGAAACTATTTCAAATGGTGTTTTTTTAACTCTAATAAACTCTGTTGAGGCACCACCAATATCTACAATAACAAACTCTCCTGCGTTACTTAATAACGCATCATCAGATACAGTTCCAAGCGCTGTGTAGTATGCTTCTTGGGCCCCTGAAATAATCGAAACAGAAACCCCTAACTCATTTAGAAGTTCATTAAAAAAGCTTTTCCCGTTTTTTGCAACTCTTGCGGCCTCCGTTGCTGTAATTACTATATCACCTTTCCCTATTCCGTATTTGCTTTTAGCGATGTCTAAATATTCGACGATGGTCTTTTTCGTATCACTCATCGATTCACTTCTAAGTAAACCAGTTTTCTCGATACCTCTTCCAAGGCGTGTAACTCGTTGCTCTTCACGAAGTGGAATTACAACCTCACCATCAACATCTGCAACCAACAAAAGCACGCTATTAGAACCAATGTCAATCGATGCTTTTCTCATATAATCACCTTATGCTATGCTATGCTATGCTATGCTCTCGTAAGTGGCGCGAACTTTACTAAAAATTTTTTTCTACTACCATCATGAAATTTTATCATCACCTTCTCATTCTGGTTACACCCCTCGCTCTCTAAAACCACTCCTCTTCCATAGATTGAGTGAACAACCGAACTTCCCTTCTCATAAGTATATAATGGGCCCCTCTTTTTTAATGATGAATCTGCCACCTGAATAACATCTTCATCATATTCGTTATAGTCTCCGAGTTGAGAATAAAGATTATCATCGTCATCATCGTCATCATCATCATCAGCAGCATCCCACTGGTTTCTGCTTTTTGACTGGTAAGAATCACCTTTTTTTACCCTCTCCCAAGAGTAAAATTTAGATGGAATCTCATTAATGAATCTACTTGGCCCATTAAACTTAAGTGTACCAAACACCATTCTAGCTTGCGCAAATACAATATGGAGCTTTTTCATTGCTCTAGTCATGGCAACATAAAAAAGTCGTCGTTCTTCTTCTATTCCAACTGAACCATTATCTAAACTTCGATAAAATGGAAAAATAAACTCTTCAGCTCCAGTTAAAAAAACATACGGGAACTCGAGCCCTTTGGCCCCATGAATTGTCATCAAAGAGACTTCTCCTTCTCGCTTTCCTTCGTCATTATCTTCTGATGTAGAATCAAGAGTAATTGTTTCTAAAAATTTTTCTAATGTTGGATACTCATTCTCTTTTTCAAACTGTTTTATGGCACTAAACAGCTCCTGCAAATTCTCTCTTCGTGCTAATGCTTCATAACCCTTTTCTGGGCCAAGTGAGTTCCAGTATCCAGACCCATGAAGCAACTTTTCATATAGCGAACTTGGAAGCTCTTTTTGAGAACTAAGATATTTTACTTCATTTACTAAAGAGACGAATTCAGACAATGAAGCTTTAACTCTAAAACTTAAACCAACATGCTCATAATTTTGAGAGTTTTCCACAATGATAGAGACAGTTTCCCACAATGAAGAAGACGTTCTTACGGCCTCTTCTTCTATCTTTCTTAAAGTTACGGCCCCAATTCCTCGAGGAGGATTGTTAATTACTCTAGAAAATGCCAATGAATCTTTAGCATTTATAACAACCCTTACGTATGCCAAAATATCTTTAACCTCTTTACGATCATAAAACTTAAGTCCACCGACGACCCTATATGGAATATTATGAGCTCTAAGCGCATCTTCAATGATTCTTGACTGAAAATTTGTCCTGTAAAAAACTGCAATATCGTTATGGCCAACTCCATTTTTTGCAT
This sequence comes from Bdellovibrio sp., assembly GCA_020720455.1. Taxonomy (GTDB): domain Bacteria; phylum Bdellovibrionota; class Bacteriovoracia; order Bacteriovoracales; family Bacteriovoracaceae; genus DYOQ01. The sequence continues at coordinate 5,440 of DYOQ01000069.1, read as the reverse complement.
ACTCAACAATTTTTTCTGCAACAAAAACTGACTCTCCAATATCGTTCATACATTCAACGATACTAATATCGTCTCCTTGTTGATTGGCCGTCCACATCTCCTTCCCTTTTCGAAGGTTATTTCGCGCAATAACACAAGCTGCTGCTTCAATTATATTTTTAGACGAACGATAGTTCTGCTCTAGTTTAATTAACTCCACCTCTGGGAATGAAGTTTCAAAATCGAGAATATTTCTTATGTCGGCACCTCTCCAAGAGTATATTGATTGATCTTCATCTCCAACTACACAAATATTTCTATGCTCCCTACATAAAAATTCAACTAGATCAAACTGAGAACGATTTGTATCTTGATATTCATCAACAAGAACGTAACGATATCTCTCTTGATACCTTCTTAATACTTCCGGAAAATTCTCGAATAAGTTTAACACTGCCACAATCAGCCCGCCAAAATCGACAGCGTTTGCAGTGTGCAACTCTCTCTCGTAATCAACGTAATACTGGTAAAGAGGATCTTTCTCGTCTACGACGCAATCGCCACTCTTTCTTCCTGGGTAATACCCAATATTTTTTAAATTATCGATGTAGTATAAAATTTCAGCAGGAGAATCATCTTTAACATTGATTCCATATCTCTTCATAATCGCTTTTACTACACTCTTCGACTCGCCATCATCATAGATAGTAAAACTTTTACTTAGTCCAAGATAGTTTGCTTCACTTCTTAGAAGTCTTGCACAAAAAGAGTGAAAGGTTGTTATTTGTAACGATCTTGGATCAGTGTCAATGTAAGTACTAACTCTCTCTCGCATCTCTCTTGCTGCCTTATTAGAAAAAGTTAGCGCCAAGATTTGATGAGTGCTTACATGATGTTTTTCAATTAAATTAACAATTCGAGATACAATTGCTCTCGTTTTACCTGAACCTGCTCCAGCAAGCACCATTACTGGCCCATTAACCTTATCAACTACTGCTCGCTGGGACTCGTTTAACTGTTCAAAATTTCCCATATTACTCAACCGTAACAGATTTTGCTAAATTGCGGGGCCGATCAATATCCGTTCCCTTGAATTTGGCCATATAGTAAGAAAGAAGTTGGTTAACAAGATTGACCAGCAACGGACTTAGATCATCTAGTCTCTCATAATTTATCGGAATATAAAAATCACTCAGCTTCATTAGCGATTCATCTCCACTTGGGCCAATGATAACAATAACACCCTTTCTTGCTTTAACCTCTTCAATGTTAGATACCGTTTTATCATATAACTCCGGACCTACGATTGCGATATTTATCATATCCTTATCAATCAATGCTATTGGGCCATGCTTCAATTCTCCGGCGGCATACCCTTCAGCATGAACGTAGGCAATCTCCTTTAGCTTTAATGCGCCTTCTAGGGCAACTGCAAAATATTTTCCTCTTCCTGTAAAAATAAACCCTTTATATCTATGAATCGCTTCTGCCACCTCTTTAATTTTATCAGCTTTAGAAAGAACAGACTCCATTTCGTGGGCCAACACCCCAAACTTTTCGTTTAACAGTTTTGCACTAAGTTCACCTATTATCGAGCGCGACATCAAGTATCCAGTTAACACTTGTTGAGTAAATGCCTTAGTACTTGCTACACCTATCTCCATCCCGGCCTTAATTAATAAGTTGTGATCACACTCCCTAAAAATTGAAGAACCTTCGACATTGACAATTGAGACTGTCTTAATTCCACTTTTTTTGCACATTAATTGGGCCGCAAGAGTATCTGCGGTCTCCCCACTTTGAGAGATGAACAGACCGACGTCACCATGTTTAATAAGAGGATCTCCATATCTAAACTCACTTGCAAGATCGACAGTACACGGAATCTTGTTTCCATGCTCAAGAAATTTTTTAATCAAAAGTCCAGCATGCCAAGCAGTTCCACACCCAATGATATGAATGTGATTTACACTATCAAACTTGATCTCCTTAAGCGCGCTAGCTCCCGAACCGCTAGTGTAATAAGTGGCAAGCGATCTAATAAGCACTGGCTGTTCATTAATCTCTTTTAACATATAATGTTCGTACTCGCCCTTCGTTGCCCGCTCTTCAGACATATCTTGTTTTTGCATTTTATAGCGAGATGAATTTTCACCACTCAATTCATAAAAAGATATCAGCTCACTGCCACAATATTTCAAATAACAGACTACTTCGTCCTGTGGGAAATAGAGTGTCTCAACCCTACCAACTAATGCGTATGGATCTGACGAGGCATACGCTTCATGTTGTTCACTATTTAAACCACAAACAAGGGGCGCCCCACGTTTGAGGGCAATAATCTCATCCCTTTCTCTATTTATTACAAAAAAAGCTGAGTTGCCATGAACCATTTTAAAAGATTCTGTCACGGCCTTAAAAAAATCGCTGCACTTTTTATACTCTCTGATAACTAATCTCAGAAAAATTTCTGAGTCAGTCTCTGAAACAAACTTAATACCATCTTTCATTAGCTCTGCTTTTAACACATTACTATTTTCGATTATTCCGTTATGAACAATGGCAAACGAGTCGTCTAAATGAGGGTGAGCATTGACATCGCTAACTTCACCATGAGTTGCCCATCTCGTATGCCCTATACACAAATGGGAACTATGATTAACTCTTTCAAGAAACGATTCTAAATTTGACAGCGGTCCAGCTTTTTTAAATAGAGTTAGCTCGTCGCCATTTTTAAAACAGACTCCGGCCGAATCATACCCTCGATACTCAAGAAGCTTAAGGCCGGCCAAAACAATATCTACTCCATTATTAGGTCCAAGATAACCAACGATGCCACACATTTTTCACTCTCCGCTAATTTAATTTGCGGCAGAGCTTAACATAAACGAGAAGAAGGTGCCACGAGAAGTCGCGGCACACTTAAAATCTTTCTGAGACCACTTTTACATTTTTTAAATTGCTAGTTCTACTTACAATTCCGTTCACTGCTTTATCAATCTCGCCCATCTGTAACCCAGTTCGACTAGCTTTTTGACCACACTCAAATTTTGACAACTTACCAGATACGCTGTTGTAGTAAATTGTTCCCAAAATCAATCCTCCCAAAAAAATCATCCCTAATATTTTCATATTTCCTCCTGGAATAAGTTGTTGACCTCTTCGGTCACTCTTATTTATCAGTATGCAACTAGTATGCCAAAGAGCGTCAACAAAGTTTTAGCTAGTTAAGCAGTCTCTTAAATACTCTACTTTTGCCCTAGTGCAAAAATGGGCCAATCTTGTGTAAAAATAAGTGTTTAGGTCAAACAAACTGGTGTCAATAATTTTATAAATTAAACCGTAGAGTCAAAATAGGAAATAAATGTTTATGTCATTGAAAGCAAGGCTTCTCATATTTATACTAATAATTTTTACGGTATCGTATCTCATAGAAATTGGTATTGGAAAATATTATAAAGACAAGATTAATGAGAACCTGCACCAAGAAGAGGCAAAATATACCAAATACCATTTCAAAGTTGCTCTAGAACGATCAATAAAATGGGCCGATGACTTTCTAACAAATGAATTATCTGATTCTATCTTTATCAAGCAATTCTCAAACTACGAATTCGATCATCTTCAAGAGGTTTCACAAGGAACGCTCTTGCCGTTATCTAACAAAATCAATTGTTGGCACACATACACTAATAATAAAAAACTTGTTTTTGCGGCCAGCAGCGAACCAATGACAAAATTTGAACATATACAGGTTCACAAATTAGATGAGGACAATGACTGTTTTCACTTACCACTAAACAATGATCGAACAGGATTTTGTTTTGATTTCGATAATCCCCAACATCCAATATTGTGGGTCTCATCACCAATATATAATATCAAAGGTGAAAATTCCGGATTTAGTGAAGTTGCGCTAAATATTAATACTATTCTTAAAAGTTTTTACAAATCTATTGAAACAGAAGTTGCAATTACAAACAATAATAACGAACTTCTAATATCTACAAACAATAATCTTTTTAATGAATTTTTAGCCGCTATCGATATATCTAATGGACAAGGAGCATATACCTCTTCAGCGGGACTAATCTTTAAACTCTATACAGAAGACTTAAAAGATCAGCGAGATAAGATAATTGGAAAAGTGTACTATTTAAAAGACCATACTAAATCTTCAATAATTGACAGAACTGCCACAACTAGAAAAATTTGGAGCCATTCACTTGTCATTATTTTATTTACGATCTCACTATATTTAGTAATTGCTAAAATAATAAAAAGCAATGACCTCATGGTTGCCACAATAAAAAAACAAAATAGCGATTTTGAAGCGATTAAGAATTATACTGAAAATATAATTGAGTCTTCGCCAGGCGTACTACTAGTATTAGATAGTAACTTAAAAATATTAAATTCAAATCACAAGGCAGACCTTATATTAGTTGGAGACCAAAAAAAAGCAATAGGAATTGATTTCACTAAATATCTGTTTGAAGGGCCCGAACTATTCTATGAAAATATTTCTAAAGGGCCTTTTGATATGGATATACTAATGAAAGATCCTCAGGGAAATCAGTTAATTGTTAGCACCACGTTTAGCCATCTTTATAGTGAAGCCACTGAGAAATTTGAAATTATCTGTAGTGGTAAGGATGTTACAGCACAACGAAAAGCAGAACAAGAAAGAATAGATGCTCAAAGAAAAGCGTATAATGCTTCAAAGTTAGAATCAGTTGGCGTCATGGCATCTGGATTTGCTCACGAGCTTAATAATCCTCTAACTATAATGCTTGGCTACTCTAGCATTATAGTTAATGACCCTTCTAATCAAGAGTTAGTGTCAACAGCAGCAAAAGAGATTTCAGTTGCAGGAGAGCGGATGGCCGCAATAATAAATGATATAAAGCAACTAAGTAATCAAGCGGACAAGGCGGCAATAGTGTCTGACCTAATTCATATAAACATATTAGTCCAAAACGTAACTGGGATACTTGCAGAAAACTTCAACGCAATCAATGTTAAATTTAAACTAGAACTTAGTGATGAGGTATTAGTAGTCAAAGGAAAGATCGTCGAGCTAAAAACAGTTTTCAACAATATTCTTTTTAACTCTAGAGACTCTTTTAAAGAGATGCTTAAAGAAGGCCTACAACCGGCGAAAATGGAAGTGGTCATTAAAACTATAACGATGTCGGCCAACATTTTTATCACCATCACTGACAATGCTGGCGGAATAAGCTCAGAGACACTTAAAAATATATTCGATCCGTTCTTTACGACAAAATCGCCAGGCCAAGGCACTGGCCTTGGGCTATCTAAATGCAGGGATATAATTAAAAAACATAAAGGGGAGATCAAAATTGATTCCGTTTTAGGAGAGGGTACGGTTTCAACAATTATACTGCCAAGGTATAAGGTATAAAAAATGCAAAAAACAAAAACAAAAACAAAAACAAAA
>DYOQ01000018.1 GCA_020720455.1 Bdellovibrio sp. | reverse complement strand
CTATGGCCGTATGACACTCTTTGCAGTGCCTTGCCAGCATTGGGGATTTACTTTTACTCTCCACAACACCAGGAATATTTTTAACTTTCCTTTGAGCGTAGATAAAAGATGTAGATGCAATCGAACTATCTGCCTCTTGCTCGCTCTTTATTACAGAAAATCGGTGTGGCCGGTGACAAGACAAACAACCCAAATCTTTGTGTTCAATCATCCCACTATGAGGCATTTTTCCATGACAGTTGGTACATCTGCTTGCAGCGTCTTGATGAGTTTTTAAAACAGTTTTTTCTTCATAGTGACAAATAGCACACGCTTGGTTTTCTGAAAGTTTTAAACTTCTATGATCAACAGAACTACTACCGTGTGGGTCTAACTGTCCACTAACTGCGAGAAGTGATGATGAACAAATAAGTAGTGTAACAACAATTAAAATTTTCATCATTCAACTCCATTATTCCCATGACAAGTTGTACAACCAATATTGCCATCGCTACCGTAAAGCGTCTTAGAGCTCCTTGCTAAATTCATATGCTCTTCAGATTTATTTAGACTGTTATAGCGGTGAACATTTCCATCAACATGACAAGAGTAACAATCCTCTCGCTGCCAACCATACGGATGTCTATCTTGGGTAAGAAGCTCACTAGGCATACTTAGCTCCTCATATTCTGCATCTTCTCCGCAAGATCCAAGAATGAATAATAAGAATAAAAACAGCGGCAATTTACACTTAAACATTATCTTTTTCCTGTGTGACAATCGGTACAAAAACTTTGATACCGATGACATGTTGTACATGAAGCAGGATTCATCCTAGCTTTTATTGCGTGTGAATATCTAAAATTTGGCCGATGCACTTTTGGATTCATATTATCTCTTCTCATGTGACAATCAGAACACTCATTTTTCTGGTGACAACTAGTACATGAATCTCTGTCAATCGCAGCAAGCGTACCGTGTCTTCTTTTCCAATCAAGATTATGATTCTTTGGCATCAATTCTCGCTCACCACCGACGTGACAAAGATTACACTGTGTAATTTTTGGAACTGGAACTTTGCCAAGATGACACTGATGACAAACCTTACTGTCGGCCGATAACTCTTTTTGATCGATCGGAACGCTAAGTGGCCCCTTTTCAATGCTTTTAAAAGAAAAATTATGACAATCTTGACAGCCTACTCCAATTTTTTCAAAAGCAGCAGCATGTTTTTTATGAGAAAAAAGAATTTTTAATTCAGCCTGAAGTTTTGGACCAGCAAATGCTGTCATAGAGATGAACATCAATATACAAACTGTTATTAAACGCATATTGCTCTCCTAATAGTAATAATGAGTAAGGTACACAACCGCTCTAGCATCGACATCAAACCTGTAATTTCTCTCTGCCTCTAATGCGACTAAAGTTTTCCAATACCGCTCTAGTCGATAATCTATGCCACTTCTTGCATGAAGCGCCCACCCTTCAATCCCATTTATCTTTTCAATTTTGGCAACACTTCCGTTAAGAATAATATCGATAATGTCACTTAGCTTATATGAATTCTCAACCCCAAAATCCCAAACAGTTCCACCAAATGAATCTGTGTACATAACATAGGGTTTAACAGAAAGATTTCTTGTATAGTAACCGGTCGCTAACTCAAGTTCATAACCGCGCTCACTATTTTTTGCTAAAGAATCAAACGAGGCCAAAGATCCACTTAATGCAACATCAATATCACCTCTTAAATCTACTGTCGCTCCAACATTTTTCTGCTTTGATATCGCAACAATTTCATAAATGGCCCGCCTCTTTCTTAATAGCGTATTACTTGGAACAATGTCAGAAAAAAAGAGGTCTACGCCAACTTGTTCTTTTACCAAATCAACCTCTGCCAAAAATTGATCGTTTTTAGAACTATCAAAATCATACTGCTCTTTAACAAGAACTGTTGGTGACCACGGAATGGTTTCAAATGGTGCCATAAACATAACGTGGCCAAGTGTACGGCCATTTGTTAACCCATCTTCATAAAGAGGGCCAGCTTTTACAATTGATCCATTACTAAACTTATTTGAAATGATTGCACCATAGAGCGTATTATCAAAATCTGTTTTCATCTCTTCTGGAATATGAAGACCACCTGCAAAGATTGTTACCCAGCGAGTAGAACTTATATAGTGGTTAAGATGTGCTCCATCAAAAATATCTGCACAAAATGCCTCAGAGAGAAAAATTCTACCAAACTGAACCTTTGATCTATATTGTGGTTCAGAGTCAAACCCATCACCATAGACAAAAGAGTAGTACGCTTGATATGGGTATGTTCCCCACTCCTCTTGAACGTAACTATTATTTATACCAAGATCCAAGTATATTTCTGAACCGTTATCTTGCAACTGATTCAGCTTCATATTATAAAATAATGTTGAGTGCTTACCCTTAGAAATGTCTCTGTAGTACCCACCAGAAACGGTGTTTTGAATTGAGACTAACGCAATTGCGGATTCAGACATAATTAAAAGAGCAAAGAGAAAAATAAAAAGCAGTGTTAACGAGTATACGGCCTTAATAATGAACTCCAGAATGGTTTTTTGCCTTATACTAGTTAGGGTATAATTTGTGAAGTAGTATCTTTACTTGAACCAAAATAGGTGATCTAAATCATATTTCGTTTTCGACAGCGGCCTCTTTTGCGAAATATTCCGCCATCTCCATTCTCTCTCTGAAAGCTCTTGGCATATGCTTGTACTTGTCATCATCAAGATTAACACTCTGAGATCGTAACGTTAATGATTTTAAAAGTCTCTTGGCAATTTTGGTATTGATCTCACCATTTCCATCTTCTTGCAGATCTTTTTGCTCTAAAAGCTCCTGCAAAGACTCCTCAACTGAAATCGTAGTTGCAAAAGGTAAACTCAAAAGAATAAAAAGTAGAATAAATCTCATTTGCGCCCCCTGTCAATAATACACTAAATTCTCAAGAAAAAAAAGATCATTCTAATTTTGCCTATTGCATGGTTAAAACTGTAAATTTCCCGCTCTCTTCCAGTAGTAATTCCATGTGAGCATTAAATTTATACCCTGATAAATCGTAACTCCTACTTACCGGCATCATACTCTCTGATTTTTTTGAACTAAGAAGTGGCCAAACAATATCCACTTTAATGTCCAAGTTTGCATCACCAAGGCCAAAAATTTGCTTCATCTCTTCTTGAGATGCTAAGCAACCTCTAACAGATTCTACAAATCTTCTCTGCTCAATCCCTCCATGCCTTAGAATAATAGTTGCACCAACACCATCTCTATTCCCTTTTTTCCCTCTTAAACTTATCGTAATCGTTCGCTTGCCACTAAATGGAGCAATGTTTTCGTAAAGATAAACTCTGTTTTTAATAGATGCATCTCTAACTTTTGTTTGTCCTGTAAGAATGTCAACTTTTCCATCCCTATTAAAATCGGCAGTAACAACTCCACTAGGGTTTAAAATATTTATTCCCGTATTTTCGGCAACATCATTATACGAATGATCAATACTCTGAGAAAAAAGAACAAGTCTAGATTTTGGAGGAAACCCAGAGTTCTCAACGATGACATCTACGAATCCATCAAAATTATAATCTAACCAGACCGCACGACGATCACCCTGATTCCACGACTCCTCCCCTCCATCAGTATAATATGAACTTCTGATAAACTGAGGGGGGAATGCAAAAGTTTTTCCAGAGAGTATGGAAGAACGATCTAATGATGTTGGTGAAAAAGCTGGAGTGATATCGCCAACAATTAAATCCATCAGCTTGTCATTATTATAATCAATACAGTTAACAAATGTCGTATTGCCACCACCAACAGTTTCCAATCTTCCTTCTAGGTCAGCGGCCATTCCAGACTCTTGCCCATAATCTCTAAAAAATCTATTTCCATCACCACCTAACAAATTCATCCACATCTTATTTGAGTAACCACTAGAGCTAGCTACCAGAATATCCGGAAACCCATTTAGATCAACATCACAACTACTTGCTCCAAACGTTGGCGTCGCGTATGGATGAAGATTTAATTCCTTATCATAACGCTGCTCTTTTTCAAGCAATGTACTCACATCGTTAAAAACAAAACCATCACCACCTCCCTGAAGTAACCGATCTGGAGTGAACCCATTTTTTAAACTTTTCGTATACCAATTCCCAAGGAATAGATCTAATTTGCCATCGAGATTAAAATCAAGAACAACGACTGATGACGTCGGCATAGGCTTAAGAGAGATAGCATTTTTCATCTCAACATATGAGACTCGCTTATTAGTTTTAACTACGCCCTTAAAGATTTGTAGCGGCATCTCTGGGAGCTCACTCTTTTGATTTAATGTAATAACGATTAAATCCAAAACACCATCAGCATTTAAATCGACAAAATATAATGAAGAACATCTAACCTCACTATCAAATAGTGACTCTTTCTCTTTAATAAACTTCTTAGAAGTTGGATCAAAGGAAAAAAACTGTGGAACAGAATAAAAATCTGGAAGAATTACCAAGTCACTATACCCATCGCCATTATAATCTACAACATAGTTGTGTACACTCGTTACATCATCTAAACCGTACTCGCTCGTTTTATCAGCAAAAAATTTTGAGCTTTCTGAATTGGTTGGACCAGATAGCTGTGCTCCAACCTTAATAGATTTTATTTGAAAGTTTTTTGGTGGTAGTGGTTTGTAAACTTCAACCAATTTCTTCGTAGCACACGAACAAATAAAAAATACAAAAAATACGACTAAGTATAATCTTCTAATAATTGACAATATCTATCCCGTGTCCGTCTTTTTCTACTATGTATCTAGCAAGATCACCTACCGCTTTATCATGATTATCTTTCATTAGTGACAGAGTACAGTCAAAAGTTTTTTTGCTATTTTCACAAGAGACTTTTGCCAAGTTTAGCACGTAATTTTTTTCCTCTTCACTTACAGTATCACTGTCAAGTATCGACGTCGTCCTTGAAATAACGGCGATCGTAGCATAAAGAGCTATTGCCATATCCGCTAAACGCCCCTGTGGGAGCTCATATTCAATAATTTTCCTACCATGTTTAATTAAAGTATTTTCAACTTGAATCGCAAACCCATTTAACATCATCGAAAAAAAGTCCGCCTCTTTTTCAAGATTTGGATTATATTTAGTTAACACCTTTGTTGCCATAAGTTTTGCAATTCTTCCTTTTGCAAAGCCAGTTAAAACACCAAGCGATTTAATCGGATCTTGCAGGGCATTGGGAATATCTGCTGCAATTTTTCCGATCTCTTTTAAATCCTCACTTGGCCCTTGAATTCCTGCTAATGCTAAAAAGCATCTTAAAATTTCGTTTGTACCTTCAAAGATAAGGTTGATTCTTGAATCCCTCATTAACCTCTCATAAGGATACTCTCTCATGTATCCGTTACCGGCCGCAATCTGCATCGCTTTATCTATTACAATCCAAAGTGATTCTGATCCATAAACTTTACAAATAGCTGTTTCAAGAGAATAATCCGTCAACCCTTTAACCATGCTACCAGTCGTAAGATAGACCATCGACTCAGTTGTATAGCAACGAACGGCCATATCAACTAGCTTATCCTGAATAAGCCCAAACTCACAAATTGGTTTATCAAACTGCTTTCTTCCTTTTGATTGAGCTGTGGCCAATTCAATAATTTTTTTCATCGCTCCAACACACGCAGACCCAAGCGATAATCGGCCACTGTTTAAAACATTCATCGCAATTTTAAACCCCTTGCCCTCTTCACCAATCATATTAGTTACAGGAACGACTACATTATCAAAATAGACAGCACGAGTTTCACTAGCACGAATCCCCATTTTATCTTCTTTTTCTCCAAAACTTAGTCCATTACTGCCACCTTCAACAATAAAACAAGTGATCTTTTCAACTTTTTCTCCAGCAACATCATGCTCGGTCTTACAAAATACAGAGTAAAAATTTGCTAATCCACCATTAGTGATCCACAGCTTTTGTCCATTTATAGTATAAGTACCATCATTATTACTTTTAGCTTTGGTTTTTATCGAGTATGCGTCCGAGCCTGATCCTGGCTCTGTTAAACAAAACGCTGCAACGATCTCTCCTGAAGCAAGCCTTGGCAACCACTTCTTTTTCTGTTCCACAGTACCCTCATTAAGAAGCGCCCGATAACCAATCGACTGATGAGCACCAAGCATCGTTGCTGTTGCGCCATCAATGCCAGCTATTTCCGAAAAAACTCTAGCATATAAAGAATAATCTAACTGAAGTCCACCAAACTCTTCAGGAACTGCTAGACCAAAAAGCCCAAGCTCTGCCAGTCCCTGCAAAACTTCTTTTGGAATAACCGCTTCACGATCAAATTTCTCACCGTTAATATTATCTGCACAAAACTTATCAACAGCAGAGCTCATCTCCTTTGCTGTTGCCATCTGTTCAGGGGTAAAAGAAGGAAATGGAAAAACCAACGATTCATCAATCTCTCCATGAAAAAAATTTCTAGCAATTGAATCTAAAGCTGTAACATCTTCCATAAAACAATCCTTTGTACAAATAAACCATTACGCGTTACTTAAAAAAAATTTAATATCTAAATTAATAATAACAATGTTTAATCATATTTATCAAACCGATAATACAGGATTAAAATCGTCAACCAAAAGCCGACTATTTCAGACCAACTTTCCACTCTTTTAATAGACAACCGATTTGAACACTTGATTAAAACCACATTAACCCTTTAAAATATAATGTATGAAAAAAATTAATTTTAAAGGACTTATGTCCTTATTTAAAATTCCAAAATTTAATTTTAAACGACCTGCAAGCAAGAGCTTTAAAAGGCCGTCAAATTTAGACAATTTTACAAACTATCTTGAATGGGATTCTATTATCAACGCTCTTTTTTCTCCTGAAAGAAGGCCCTGGATACACAAGCTGTTCATGATCTCTATGGTATGCGCATTAGCGTATACATCAGGAAAAATTGCTACCCTTGGGATCATAGGCCTAATGCCAGATTCAAAAAATAAAAATGCAACAACGCAAGCGGCCCAAGTGCCAATGCCATCATCTTCTAGAAATGATGGTAAGAATATGTTAACGACTATTCAATCGGCAAATTTATTTAATACACCTATTGATAGTGACAATCAATCGCAAAAAGTTGTAGCAAAACAAGATAACTTCGCTCAAAAAAAATGCCTTAGTGCTAGCTCCTCGTCATCACTTCCAATTACTCTTTTAAGTACTACGGTAATGCAAGATTCTGTAAAAAGCATTGCTTCTGTACAAGTTAGAAGTAAAGCAGACCCTCTTGGACTAAGAGAGGGTGATATTGTTTCAGGAATGGCAGAGGTAGGCAAAATTGACCGTTTAAAAATCATCATTAAAAATTTGCAATCAGGAAACTGTGAATACGTCATAAATAAAGAGACAGGTTTTTCGGATTCAAGAAACAGCTTAACTGTTGTCTCTCCTGAAAAAGGTAAAGCGCTAATGGCCCAGCATTCAATGGATGGGATAACGAATGTAGGAAATCATTTTGAAATTTCGAAGCAAAAGCGTGATGAACTGCTTAACGATCTAGGATCAATTTTGACTCAAGCAAGAGGTATCCCAATTCAAAATTCTGACGGATCAATGAGTTTCAAAATTACTGATGTAGTTCCAGGTGGCCTGATCGCTCACTGGAACATTCAAGATGAAGACATGATTACATCGATCAATGGTAAGCCTATTCAAAATATGGCCGAGTTAATGGATATGTTCAGCAGAATTAAAGATATTGATAAACTAGTTCTTGGAATTTCTAGAGATGGAGCTGACATAACACAAGATTATAGCTTCAAATAACGAAGGAATGTTATTTACTATGAAAAAACTATTTTTTACAAAACAGACACTAATCTTTTTAGCTTGCATTGCTCTGCCTCTTTCGTCATGGGGACAGTTTAACAAGTATCGAAGCAAAGGTACGCTTGGAAGCGCCAATGAAGATGGTACCGTTAATATAGGGGGTAGTGATGACAATGCATCCGAAGAAGAATTAGGTAGAACTGGAGATGAAATAAAAGGAACAGTGCCACCAAAATCTGATAAATATGTTATGCTGAACCCAGAAACAGCATTTGGTCCGGAGGTTATCACCAGTTTTGATTTCCCAAATATTTCATTAACTGATCTAACAAAACATATGCAAAAACTTACCGGAATAAATCTTATTCTAGATAAAGAACTTAAAGGTAAAATCAGTATAGTCGCCCCAGTTCCAATAACCGTTGGAGATGCATGGAAAGCGTATTTGGCCGCCCTCAATATCAACAACTACTCTGTTGTAAAATCTGGAGCATTTTATAAAATAGTTGGAACAAGAGATATTAGGTATACTCCGACTGAAATATATACCGGCACGTACACCCCAAACACTGAAAACTACATAATGAAAATTGTCCCACTTAAAAATATCAGCGCTGCTGAGATCGTTAAAAGTTTCAGACAGTTTACATCTAGATATGGCCGATTAATTGAGATAAGCCAAACTAACACATTAATCATTCAAGATATGGGTACAAACATTAACAGGTTAATGAGCTTAATTAAATTTATCGATGTCCCTGGACACGAAGAATCACTCCAGATAATTAAAGTCAAGAACTCATCAGCACAAGAGATTGCAACCCTGTTAGAAAAAATCCAAGGCCAAAAAGGTGGCAATAGGTTTCAGCGAATGGGATCTCAGATGGGCATAAAATCCGGAAAGACATCAAACTGGGGAACGATCATTGCAGAACCAAGAACTAACTCAATTATTACTATGGCCAACGCTTCTGGGGCACAAGAATTAAGAGAGCTTATTGAAAAATTAGATGTTAAAATCATGTCTGGTAGAAATGGCCAAATCCATGTGTATAATCTAAACCATCGTACAGCAGAAGATATTGCAAAAACATTAACAGGGCTTGTCTCCGATGCATCAGGTAAGTCACAATCACGCTTTTCAAAACGAAATCTTTTAGATGATGAACCAGAAGCACTTTTTAAAGCTTCAGTAAAAGTGACTGCTGACAAAAAAAACAATGCACTTGTAATAACAGCTTCCCCAACAGACTACCTAACTATAAAAGAAGTCATTGCAAAACTAGATACTCCACAAGATCAGGTTTTTGTTGAAGGATTAATTATGGAATCAAACATCAGCAAGTCTGATGCATTTGGAATCAATTTTATTGGAGCTTACGGAAAAGGTGGTGCAGATAAAGCTGGTTTCACAGGTGGATCAACTGGCCTCATGGATCTTTTCTCAAACAACATAGCAGGTCTTGGTGGTTTCTTTGCAGGTGGAAGTACCGGCCCTACTCACGATCTAAAAATAAATGGAGCTGATGTTCCAGTTAAAACAATTAATGGGCTAATCACAGCGATAGCAACAAATAGTGATGCCAATATACTTTCTACTCCTCAACTATTAATAACTAACAACACCGAGGGTGTTTTTGAAGTTGGTGAAACAGTTCCTGTACCTGTAAGCGCAACTGGTGCCAACGGAACAACTCAAACAACAATCCAAGAGAAAAAAGTTACTCTTACTCTTAAAATTACTCCGCAAATTAACCGAACCTCTCGATTTGTCCAACTAAAAATTAATCAAAAAGTTGATGACTTCTCTGAAAAAAAACTAACTTCAGCTGATGGTGTAGGGACAGTTACAAGGAGTGCAATTACCGAAGTAAACGTTCGAGATAGAGATACTATCGTCATGGGCGGATTAATGAGAGACAAAGAGACTTATAAACTTTCAAAAGTTCCTCTACTTGGAGATATTCCAGTTCTAGGGTGGCTATTTAAAAATAAACAAAAGAGTAAGATGAAAGTTAATATTCTATTCTTCCTTACTCCACGAATTATGGATCAATACGCAAAAGATTCATCTGAAGTATTAAAAGATTCTATAAACCGAAGAAGTGCTCACTTAAAAAATATTTATGGTGAAGATGATCCATTTAAACCTACAGTCAAAGGTTTGTACGAAAAAGGTGCTCAGCAAGGAGTAGCTCCGCTGTATGATACAAGTAGTGCTGTTCAAGGAAATGATTCAACGATTTCGACTCCCACCCCAGCAGAAGAACAAGTCGATGAAGAAACAGAACAACCAGAATCAATCGATTCAGCAAGCACTCTTGATAAACCAGATTACAAACAAGTTATTCAAGAGATAGAATCAAAAAAAGCAGGAGTTAAAAGATAGATGAAACTATCATCAATAGTGACAAAGGATAGCAATGCCAAAAGAAAAATTGGAGAACTATTACTTGAAAATACAGCTCTAACAACTGAACAACTAGATGAAGCCTTAGAAATTCAAAAAGAGTCCGGCCTATTAGTTGGTGAAATTCTGCTTAAAAAAGGTTACATTCACCATCACGATATCACGAGAGTAGTTTGCAAACAGCTCGATATTACCTATACACTTGATTTAAATGTAGATAGTATCAATCTTGATTTAATTAATGATATTCCAATAAACTATGCAAAAAAACATGAAGCGATGCCTCTTATTGCAACAGACACCTATGTAACCGTCGCCATTGGAGACCCCTTTAATAATGATGTTGTTAACGATTTAAGAGAGCTATTTCAAAAAGAGATCAAAGTAGTCATAGCTCCACCATTAAAAATTCAAGATGCTATTAACCGTGTTTATGAAAAAGCAAACAAAGATATGGTTCAAAGCCTTGAAAATGAGTTTGAAGAGGGCCTTGATTTAGATGGCCCTATAGATATTCTGGATGCAGGAGCTGATGAAGCTCCTGTTATTAGATTTGTTAACTCGATAATATTTAGAGCAGTAAAAGAGAGAGCATCTGATATTCATATTGAACCATACGAACGAGATACTATTTACCGTTTTAGAATCAACGGAGTCATGACTGAAATTTTGAGGCAACCGCTCAAAACACATGCATCTGTTAGCTCTAGAATTAAAGTTATGGCCAAACTAAACATTGCAGAGAAGAGACTTCCTCAAGACGGTAGAATAAAAATCAAAATGGCAGGTAAAGACATCGACATAAGGCTCAGTACAGTTCCAATACAATATGGTGAAAGAATTGTTATGAGAATACTTGAAAAAGATAACACCATTTTGAAACTAGACAAATTAGGATTTCACGGAAAAGTTCTTAATCAGTTAGAAGAATTATGTAATCGTAAGCATGGTGTCGTTTATGTTACAGGGCCTACTGGACATGGTAAAACGACTACACTATTTGCTATGTTAGAAAAAATCAGCAGTCCAGATAAAATGGTTATCACTGTCGAAGATCCTGTCGAATACGAGATACCTGGAATCTCACAAATCCAAGTCAATTCAAAAATTGATTTAAGTTTTGCAAAAGCGTTACGCTCAATCCTTAGACAAAACCCAGATGTCATAATGGTCGGAGAGACAAGAGATTTTGAAACAGCATCGATGGCAATTCAATCATCACTAACCGGCCACTTTGTTCTTTCAACTCTTCATACAAATGATGCTTGCACAACCCCGACTAGATTAATAGATATGGGGATCGAGCCATTTTTAATTGCATCAAGCTTAATCGGTGTTCTCGCACAAAGACTTATCCAAGTTCTTTGTTCAGAGTGTAAGGCCGTCCACGAACCAGAACCGTATGAGTTAAAAGTTCTGGGTATTCAATCTATCCCTCAGGGGGCAACAATCTATAAAGCAGTAGGTTGCCCAAAGTGTAGTAACCGCGGCTACTCTGGACAGACGAGCGTGTGTGAATTGCTGATGATAAACGATGTAATTAGACCTCTAATTCTTGAGCGTGCTGATGGTAACGCTCTCAAAAAAGCAGCAGTTAATGATGGAATGATCACGTTAAGACAGGACTCACTTACAAAAATTTTTCAAGGGGTTACGTCTATTGACGAAGTATTACGAGCAATCAACGAAGAGGATAAGCAGAATTAGAGGATAATGTTCAATGCCAATGTATAGCTACAAAGGAATATCTAGCAGTGGAAAGGAGATTAAAGCAACAATCTCTAGTGATAATTTAGCAACAGCTAAACAGAAAATCACTTCTAAAGGTGTAATGCTCGTTCAAATAAAAGAAGAAAAATCGGATACCTCTTCCAAGCAAAAATCAAACATCTCGTTTGGAACTGGTATATCGGTCCTTGATCTATCTTTAATGACAAGACAGTTTGCAACGCTGATAAAAGCTAATATCCAAATCGTTGAAGCACTTGCTGCCCTAACTGATCAGATGGATAACCCCAAGTTAAAAGTAATACTTGCTGAAGTTAAGCAGAAAGTAAACGAAGGAACATCTCTAGCAAAAGCACTATCTGCCTATCCAAAGGTGTTTAGTAATGTCTACATAAACATGGTTGAAGCTGGAGAGAGCAGTGGGAACCTAGATATCGTAATGCTAAGACTTGCTGATTTTACAGAATCTCAAGTTAAATTAACTGCTAAAGTTAAAGGAGCAATGCTTTATCCAATCATAATGTTCGTTGTTGGTGCCGGACTAATGAGTATGGTTTTTATCTTTGTAATTCCAAAAATTACCAAAATTTTTGTTAGTATGAAACAAGAACTTCCATGGGTAACTAAAGCATGTATATTTGCTTCTAGTTTTATGATTAACTACTGGTGGCTAGTGATTATCTCTACATTTTTATCATACTACTTATTTAAAAAATATATCGGCACGAAAAAAGGAGAATCCAACTGGCACTACCTTCTTTTAAAAATGCCTGTAGTAAAAAATCTGGCCATCATGATTAGTGTCAGCAGATTTTGCTCAACTCTAGCAACACTACTTAATTCAGGAGTTCCAATTCTTGTTTCGATGAATATTGTCAGCAATCTAATCACAAACGTTCATGTAAAAAAAGCTGTCAATGAAGCAAGAATCAATATAGCAGAGGGAGCATCAATGACAGGGCCGCTTGTAAAATCTGGACTCTTTCCTGCTCTAGTAACTCACATGATTACCATAGGAGAAAGATCTGGTGAATTAGAGGATATGCTAAAAATTATTGCAACGAATTATGAAGATCAAGTTGACTCCAAACTCTCTGCCCTTACTTCCATATTGGAACCGATCATGATAGTATGTATGGGTATCGCTGTAGGTATTGTAGTGTTTGCAGTCATTTTACCAATGCTAAAAATGCAAAGTTTTGCTTCTTAAAAAAAGCGACAAGGAGAACTTATGAAAAGAAAAATATTTAAAAATGTTATTGGCCAACAAGGGATGAGTTTAATCGAGATCCTGATCGCCCTAACTCTTCTTGCTATTGGCGGTGGAATCATTGGTACCAACGTTTATGACAGATTTCACGAAGGCAGGATCAGTGCTGCTAAAATTCAGATGAAAAATTTAGCAAACAGCCTGAAAGATTTCAGACGACACTGCAATACCTTTCCAGCAACAGAGCAAGGACTAGACGCACTTGTCACCAAGCCAGCTGAGGGCAAAGATTGCCCAAGGTATGCGCCAAACGGCTATCTTGACGGAGGGAAAGTTCCTGTTGACCCATGGGATTTTCCATATGTTTACTCTTCAGATGGTAAAACATTTAAAATTATCTCTTATGGTAACGATAATGAAGAAGGTGGCGAAGGAAAAGATGCTGATATCTCCCTAGACGAGTAAATGAATTTAAACCGTTTCACGTTTAACACAAAAGGGTTCACCCTTGTAGAAATTTTAGTTTCAATGTCAGTAGTCGCACTAATTCTAGGACTAGCTGTAGTTGGTGGCAACTCATCTAGAGATCAACTAGATAAGGTTTTAGACGATCTTGAACGAGGGGTCAGGTTTGCTACAACGGAATCAGCGCTAAGAAATAGCATTGTTAGGCTAAATATATCGATGTCCACCGAACCTCAATCTTATAGTGTTGAATTCAGCAACAATGGCGCTCTAGTTCTACCATCAGCTCGGCCACACACCGAAGTCAAATCGCTAGAAGAGGAGGAATCGGAGCAGAGTGAAAAACAAAAACTTGATAAGATGTTCAGTAAAGTAAAAGAGTTTCAAGATAAAGAGAGAACGATTGATAATGAAGATATAAAGATTATTGGAGTTGGAATCTCCACTAATGAAAAGCTCATCAATGGCCAATCTGCATCTATCTACTTTTATCCAACAGGCGAAAAAGATGGTAGTGTAATTTATGTAGCAAACGATGATGAGGTTGCCCAAATAAAAATTAGTCCATTTCTTGAGGAAATAAATAGAGAGTACTTCCCTCTTGGTTCTCTTGAATCAGGCGATGTAGCAGATGGACAAATTAGCAAAGTAGAGGAACTATATCAACAATGGTTAAAAAAATAAAAAATGGATTTTCTCTTTTAGAAGTAATGTTTGCCTTCGCAATCTTTGCTGCAGTTGCTGTCTCATATACAACTGGAATAGGAAGCAATCTAGCACAATCCGCTCTGATGAGAGATGAAGTAATCTTACGGAATTTGTGCGAACAAAAAATTAACGAACTAATCCTAAATCCTCCAGAATTCGGAGAAGCGTTAACGCTAAAAAAAGATAGTGGTAAATTTGAAGGGAATGAAGATTATGAATGGAGTGTTGAGTATGCCAGAATGAAAATTCCAGATATCTCTACGCTAATGAACAGCGAATCTGAAGAGGGAACTGAAGAGCAAAATGATCCTGCCTCTGGTGCAAAAAAAATGATTATTGGGAAATTAATAAAAAATATTGAAGAACTAGTATGGCAAACAAGAGTTACTGTAAAAGATAAGAGAACCGATTTTAGCTACACTCTAAGTTACTGGCCGATTAATCCAAATGCTAAAATAAGTTTTCAATGAGCGAGATGAAAAAAAACAAATTGGGATTTACACTTATTGAGATTTTAATTGCTATTGCAATTCTCTCTCTTATCATGCTTGCCCTATATACTATCGTCCACACCAGCACAACATCAAAGGATCGAACTATCACTGAAGATCGCGGATTTATGCAAATAGAGAGCGCCCTTGATCGTCTTGAGTTTGATTTCATGCAGATGTACTCACCTCTTTTTTTTGAAGCGTTAAGGAAGCAAGGCAAAGAAGAAGATACTCATCAACAGTTTAATGATCAAACATCTGAAAAATTTAAATCGAAGACGGTTAATAACACAAATATTCCAATCTTCGATGCACCCGATCGGCAAACTTTAATTTTTATGGCAGTTTCAAACCGAAGAAAAACTTCCGACATAAAGCAGTCAAATTTTGTTTGGATAAAATATGCCTTAGAACGAAACGATGAACCAAAAGATACGGATAGTGATGTTCAAACTGGTGAATACAATTTAGTAAGATATTATAATCCAAAAGATGTCTACTCAGACGAATTTAACTGGGACCAATTACAGCCTCAAGTACTAGCACAAGGAATAAAATCCTTAGAGTTTTCATTCTGGGATGAGTTAGATAAAAAATATGTAACTACTATTAATGAACTGAAAAACAGTAAGATGGCCATCCGAGCTATAAAAATAAACTTAGAGTACATCGATGTCTCCGGTGTTCAAATGAAAAAAGAGAGAACAATAAGAACAATCTGGCCTTTTTTTGATACTGCGGAAGACGAAGCAGAAAAGTTAAGGGCCAAACAGCAAACGCCAAGTGCGCAACAAGAAGAAGCTAGAGAGGAAAGTGATAGTGAACAAGATAACTAATCACAAAAATTGCACAAGATATAATTCATCAGGAATTGCGATGATTCTTGTTCTTGGAACAATTACTATTCTTGCTTATGTTCTTGCTGATTTTATTTTTGAAAATAATCTTCATAAAATAAAAGTTCAAAACCGACAAGACCTAGGGCAAGCAAGATTAAATGCAGAGTCAGGTTTAAATCTTGGTATGTCTATAATGAAAATTTACAAAGAGGCAAGAAATCAAATAGAACAGAATGAAAATATCAAAAGTATGTTTCCGGCCGATGCGCTTGATGCAATAATTACGCTTCCTTTTACATATCCAATCCCTGAGTTGGCCGGAATGTCTCCCGTTCAAAAAAGTGCCCTTAATGAATTCAAAAAAAATTCACTTTTTAGAGGAAAGGTAACCGTATCAACTCAAATTATTACGACATTTTTAAATCCAAATATTCTTAGAATCCCAGAACAAAAAAATACTCAACAAGAACAGGTTCCTGACCTTCCTCAAGAAGATGCTTCACAACAACCAGTATCAGAGGAAGAACAAGAGACACCAAACATTCAGATAAAAAAAGAACTCACAAATTTGCTTACAGAACTCATTAAAGAAAAACAAGAAAATGATGAACTATTTAATGCCAAGTTTTCAGATATTAACCCCGCAAAACTAGTGGAAGAATTAGCATACTTTGTTAACGAAAAAGGTAAAGCAGAAGGAGATTATATCCCCGATATTGAATCGAGCTACCTAGAACAAGGAGTTACTCCAAAACATGCTCCGCTTGCTTCTATCTCAGAACTGTACCTACTAGCAGGTTGGGACTATGAAATTATAGATTTGATTAAAGACAAGCTATCGATACACAATAGCGCAATAATTCCAGTCAACAAAATTAACAGTAAAGAGTTAAAAATAATTGTTCCTACTATTCACGATGAAGAGATTGAGACCTTCTTTAAATATCGCGATGGAGATGCAGAAAATATTGCTCATCAGTTTAAAAGTGCTGAAGAGTTTAAATCCTATCTCGTTGATACACTTGGAGTCATCTCTGCTGCTGAACTAGAAGAGAGAGAGAAAGAACTAAAAAAGGCCGGCCTCATCCTAGGAATAAGTAGTAAAACTTTCAAAATTACAACGACTGGTGAGTATGAGAGGGCAAGATTCTCCATGGATGCTTATGTAATACTTCCAATTCTGCCAGCTCCAGTCAAGCGCAAGTCTATTAACCCTTCCGCAAAAAGCAGTGAGGAAGAATCATCAAAAACTGATGGAGGAGAAGCTGAACCACAGGTTGATCCCCCAAAAAAAGATAATGAAAAAAAAGGGGAGAAACCACCACCTGAACAATTACTAGGGCCGCGAATTATTGAAATTGTAATAAACTAAAATTACCCGACATTTTTAATCGGGAAAAACCATCTGATTGTAATATCCTTGAGTTCTGATAAAATATTTATATGAATATTCTATCCGTAGATTTAGGAACTTACTCAGTCAAGCTAATAGAAGCTAACGTTGATACAAGAAAAAGTTCCATAGTAAGAAAAACAGAGGTCACTCTTTCAAGTGCTACTGATCAACTACCTCAAGGCCTCTCTACTCGTGAACTTCATTACGAAATAATTAAACGATATATAAAAGCAAACAACTTTAATGGAAAACTTATTTTCCAAGCTCCCAACAATATTCTGACAAGAAGGTTTTTAAAACTACCAACAAATAGTAAGCGAAAAGCTGAAATGATGCTTCCATTCCAACTAGACAACTCGTTACCATATCAGGCAAGCGAAGCACATTACACGACGACATTTTCCCCTAAGCAAAAAAGTATGAATGTCACTATGGATATCTCATATCTTGGAAACTTTGACCAATTCTACTCTCAGCTAATTCAATTAAATATAAGGCCAAGTATTCTAACCTCTGAACTCTCTGCAATGAACGCTATGGCAAAAATAAACAAACGAAAAGACAACTACATCGTCATAGATCTTGGACATGCAACTACCAAGGTATACTTTATTTCAAATCAAGATGTAATTAGTAGTCATGTATCTTATGTCGCAGGTTCTGTCATAAATGAAGCAATCTCTCAAACATATAACATACCATTAAACGATGCCACCCTCTATAAGCATGATAACTGCTTCATGTTAACAGAAGGACAGTACAATGAAGTAACAGAAGATCAAGCAGAGTTTGCCAACTTAATGAAAAATATTTTTACACCATTTATTAGTGACTTCAAAAGGTGGGAGATTGCTCAAAGGATCAATACCGGAGGAAGTTTTGAGCAAGTATATTTAATAGGTGGAACAAGTAACATTAAAAATTTGCCAAACTTTCTCAAACAACAACTATCTCATCATGTTGAACAGTATAAAGTTGATACACATTTCAAAAAACAACTACATATGGAATCACTACCCAAAAGCATCCATTACTCATTAGCGACAATAATGGCCATTGCCGCACCAACAAGCGGATTACTGTCGTCATTCTTAATGGGCCAATATACGTCAGGAGGTACTCAAGCAGTATCGGCGCACTCTACAATGTTCGTAGCATTTCGAGTGGCACTAGTTTCACTCTGTATTGCCTTTTCACTTTTCATTGAAGGAATTTTTTTACAACAACAAGATAAAAAAATAAATGTTTTCCTAGAAAAAAGAATCCAGCTTGTTACTGAACTTACCAAACCACAACAAATGCTTTACAAAAAAAACCCTGACAAAGTATTAAACACATTAAAATCAAAAACAAAAAGCGTAGAATCAGAATTAAATCTTTTAAAAAAAACAACTAAGACAAACGCAATAGCACCGCTCTTTAGATTAAGCGAACTTGTAAAATCAAACAAAAATGTTACCTTGCAGGAGTTCTCTACTGATCACAATCAAACCACTGCAAGTTTTACAAGTGATAATATCAAAGAACTAGAAATTTTACAGAAACATCTGAAAACCTCTTCTTCAATTGAGATGCATACAGAGTTAAAGCAACATGAAAAACTGTTAGTAATAAATTTCACAGAGGAGAACCGATAATGGTCTCACTTAAAGAGATAATTAAACAAGCAGATGAAGGAATTTTTAAAATTGTTGGACAGGTACAATCATCCTCAGCATACAGAGAGATCATTGACAAAATATCAGGCTTAAGCACAACTCAACAAAAAGTTATTAACCACACTGCTTCAATACTCTCCATGCTACTCCCTGTATTAATAGTGCTGGCCTTACTCATTCAAAATATCTCGATGAAGAATAACATCAACAGCAAAGAAGAGATTAAGTCCGCAATAAATATTTTATTTAATGACAAACAGAGCCTGGCCGTCATTGGAAAAAATATTACTTCAAGCAGTGACATTAAAGATGAGTCTTCACTAAAACTAGCAATTACTCCATACCTAAAATCAAAAAATGTCTCCAGTAGTGATATAACCATTTCTAATTTTTCAGAGGGGGAACAAGCAGACACAATATCTAAGACATCTGCAACAATCTCGTTTAAAAAATTTACAACCAGTGACTTCACCGCTTTCTTGGAAGGAATAACAACAATGCTAAAAGCAACAGTAACTGCTATTGCAATTAAACGAGATGAGAAATCATCTCTTATAGAAGGAAATATAAGTATCGTTCACTTTAAAAAGAATAATTAAATGACAATGAAGAAATTGACTAAAATAAAACTCAATGAACTTAGTGAAGAAATTTACGATAGTTGGCAAATATCATTTATTA
Organism: Bdellovibrio sp.; assembly: GCA_020720455.1. Classification (GTDB taxonomy): domain Bacteria; phylum Bdellovibrionota; class Bacteriovoracia; order Bacteriovoracales; family Bacteriovoracaceae; genus DYOQ01. Next base: position 29,407 of record DYOQ01000018.1, on the reverse strand, counting down.
AGCTAACACCCGCCATAATTGTTATTTTATTTATTGCAGTTATTACCAATCTACCATCTCGAATGCTCATCATAAACGTCGTAAAAGAAGCGCTAACAAATGACAAAAACTGCCCCATTAGTTTTCGTGATGTTGATTTTAATTTCTTATTATCACCAAAATTATTAATTACATCGCCAACTATTCCTCGAACATGCACGGGTGGTTCAGACGATCTTTTTTTTGATAAAGCAACTATCGAACTGGGCCCTCCGGGATTATTTCCTCTTGGGATAAAATTTAATATCGATGCTGAAAACGCTGATAGTAAAATCATTGCGACCACGGCATTAACGCTATCAACCCATACATTAAAAATTAATGATACCGTATTAGGAGATAACACTATCGCAACACTACTTGGTAGTGAATCTAAAAATGTTAGTGGCTCTTTTACTGTCGATGCGCTTGTAAAATTTCAAGGTAAAAATGTAACAAGTGCTAAAGTTTTGCTGAAATCTAAAAATTTTTCAACTATGCCACAGTCCTCTGCTGGAATTGAGATTCCGACGATCAACTTTGGAAATTTTCTTCTAAAGTCTGAATACGACTCAGCTGGAAGACTTAACATTCTAGAGATGATTTTAGGAAGTGAGCAATCACCTATTTCAATTCAAATGAACGGAATGATAAAGCTTAAAACATACGACATAAAAAAATCTCAATTTGACCTTGAGGGGTGGATCGGTATAAGTGACTCAATCCTCGAAAACCCAGCATTTAAATTTGTGTACAATTTTGTATTTAAGGATCATCAAACAAAGAATGGAATGTACCAGTTTAAAATAACAGGAATGATTCCTTCAGGCCCAATGATGATTAAAAATTTTTTCCAAGTGCTAAACTAATTATTATGAATCAAAAAAAAATAACTAAAATCTTAGAAAAAAATCTAATTGCTCACGTAAATCAAATAGCACCTAAGCACAACATCAAGGACGTTTATCTGTACGCTACCACGCCTCCAGGAAAACTATTTCGTCCATTATTAATGGTCGCAACAGCTCAAGATTTTTCTCCTACTTCAACAGATAGTGGTCTTGGTCTTGGCCTTAGCACAAATGCCTCTCTTGCATATTTAGCTTCGGCCGTGGAGATGCATCACGCTTATTCACTTGTTCACGATGATCTCCCATCTATGGACAACGATGATTTTAGGCGTGGAAAGCCGAGTACACATAAAGCTTTTAGTGAGTGGGAGGCAATTCTTGTTGGCGATGGTTTACTAAATGGATCATATGCTCTTATTAGCAAAGCAAGTAATAATGTTTCAATGATTCTTAAAATTTTTGCTTGGGCATTGGGCCCAAAAGGTTTAATTCAAGGTCAGGTTATTGATCTTAGTAACGATATGCGCGAAAATTTTTCTAATTTAATTAAGGCCCATGAACTAAAAACTGCAAGACTAATCCAAGTATCACTACTTCTCGGTTTTTTTAGCTTAGAAAAGCCGCGATTATCAATGTCAAAGTATCGATCGTCCATAAATCTGGCAAAGATAGGAAAAAATATTGGTATAGCGTTTCAACTTATTGATGATTTAACAGAACTAACTGAAGAACTAAATGAGCACGAAGCACTAATTAATCCTTGGATAAATTTCACACACGAAGCTGAAATTACACTTACAAGTGAATTAAAAAAATATTCTACAAATATTGCCTTTATGAATTTGGGAAATGTTAACAAGGTAATTACAAGCTATCTTTTTAAGATGTCAGAAAAGATTAAAACAGGAAGAGATAAAATCAATCAAAATATAACAAAAAACAAAACCACTATTTTTGATCTAGAACCAATTATATCTCTCCTTGATTCCATTGCTAGCAACAATAACCTCTTCTAAAAGTTTTTTTGCAATTTGAAGATCTATTGCTATTTTATCGCTACTAAACTTTTTTTTTAATTTAAGTCGGGCCTGCTCAATAGACAGTTTTTCTTCAAAGAGAAGATGCTTAATCTCCCTAACCTTTTCAATTGTGTCATCTTTGTAAAACTTCACACCATTAATTAGTTCTGTTGAGATTTCATCAAACTCTGCCTCCCAAAAGCGAAAGACATAAGGCTTTACACCTGCAAAAGTACAAACTTCATTGTGTGAAAAAAAATTTTTACGAATAGGAGGGTTATCTATCACTCAACATCAATCCCATCAGCAAATGAGTGAAGCGCACGACTCTCGACATCTGCTTTGACCGGGATTGAATCATTCTCTTTGCCACTCTCATCAAGCCTATGAGCATATCTATCTGCGATGTCATCTCTTAACACTTGAGATGGTTTAAACGACAAAACCCTGCGCGCTGAAATTTCCATCGAATCACCAGTCTGAGGATTTCTACCAACTCTAGTTTTTTTATCTCTTATTGAAAAATTTCCAAAACCTGAGACTTTAACTTTCTCACCCTTGGCAAGAGTCTCTTTTATTACGTTAAACACTAGCTCAACGAGTTCTGTGGCCTCCTTCTTGGAAAACCCTCCACCCTTGTAGACCTTCTCCACTATATCGGCCTTAGTCAAACTCATACCCTTCCTCCGTGAAAACAACCAGATATATAATTAGGTTAACAAAAAATAGGACCGAATGCTAGAAAAATATTGGCCTCTGTTAATTTGGCAAAGGATATTTTTTTATATATCATTTCATTACATTTTTTATAAGGAAACAATAATGAAAGGAAAAAACCTGAGTAATGGACACCACTGTTCACCAGAAACGTTAGCACTTGGACTTGGATATGACTCCAGTTTGTCTGAAGGCTCAATCAAATCTCCAATTTTTTTAACATCTACATTCAAATTTAAGAGCGCAGAAGAGGGAAAAAGATATTTTCAACTTGCATATGGGCTAGATCCTCGCAAAGAAGGTGAAGAAAATGGGCTAATTTATAGTAGATTAAATAACCCAAACCTCCAAATATTTGAAGAGAGAATTGCAGCATGGAATAATACTGAGCTGGCCAGCGTATTTTCCTCCGGTATGTCGGCCATTTCAACAACATGCCTTGCACTTCTTGTACCAGGAGAATCAATAATTGCAACACTTCCGGTCTACGGAGGAACTTATTTTCTTTTTACCCACATTCTTCCAAAATACGGAATTAAAGTTCATTTTGTCGAAGCTGGATCAGATGCACCGACTCTTATTAGAAAAAAAATTGATGAAGTAGGAGCTGTTAATGTTAGACTCCTCTATGCTGAAACACCTGGCAACCCTTCAAATGTCCTAACCGACATTTCTGCTGTTGCTGAAATATCTAAAGAGTTAAACAAGAAGAAATCAGAAAGAAAAACTATTGTTGCTATCGACAACACATTCCTTGGCCCTATTTTTCAACAACCATCTAAACATGGAGCTGATATAACAATATATTCCGCGACAAAATTCATTGGAGGCCACAGTGATTTGATTGCTGGTGTTGTAACAGGAAAAGCTGATATCATTAAAGAGATTAATGTATCTCGAACAATCTTAGGTACAATGGCAACTCCTTTTACAGGATGGCTACTCATTCGCTCACTGGAAACACTCGCAATAAGAATGAGACAACAACAAGCAAACGCTAAAGAGATTGCGCTATTACTAAGCGAACACCCTGTCGTTAACTGGGTTAAATATCCGGGGCTCTTAAAAGATGGAAGCAGTCAAAAAACAATATTCGACAAACAGTGCACAGGAACAGGTTCTCTAATCTCATTTGAAGTTAAGGGTGGTGAGAAACAAGCGTTCAAAGTAATTAACTCGCTTCAACTTTTTGGATTAGCTGTATCACTTGGTGGAACAGAGAGTTTAGTTGAGCACCCAATGACAATGACCCATGCGGATGTTCCACCAGAAGAACTCATCTCAATTGGAATTACAGATGGAGTCATTAGACTATCTATTGGGATAGAATACATAGAAGATTTAAAACAAGATTTATTAAACGCACTTAAAGTAATAAAATAAGTTAGGAGGTATTTATGAGTCGTAATGGATGCAAATTTGGGACACACAGAGTGATTACACCTGCAAAATCACTTCCACAAAACGCTGAGAAAATTGATAATGGCCTACCGATATATGACAATGAGCTCTTAATCGACGTCGACACCTTAAATATTGACTCTGCCTCATTTAGACAGATGAAAGGGGCCTGCAATGGTGATCTTGAGAAAGTTAAATCAATGATTGATGGAATCGTAAAGAGTAGAGGAAAACAACAAAATCCTGTAACGGGGTCTGGCGGAATGCTTCTAGGAACAATCAAGGAGATCGGGAAAAATTATCCAACAAATCGAGGATTTAAAGTTGGGGATAAAGTTGCATCTCTCGTCTCATTATCACTAACTCCTCTTATGATTGAGAAATTTATTGATATATTTCCTGAACGAGACCAAGTAAAAATTAAAGGTCACGCTATCTTATTTGAATCTGGCGTACTTGCAAAAATTCCGGAAGATTACAATCAAACACTTGCTCTTGCAATTCTTGATGTAGCTGGTGCTCCTGCTCAAGCCTACAGGTTAGTAAAACCAAATCAAAATGTTGTCATAATCGGAGCTGGTGGAAAATCAGGATCAATCTGCTGTGCAGTCGCAAGAGAGATTCTGGGTAAAACTGGTAAATTAATTGCCATCCAACCATCCCAAAAAGGTTGTGAGCGAATAAAGGCCCTTGGATACTGTGATGAGGTTTTACAAATCGACGCCTGTGATGCAGTAGGATGCTTCAATGCGGTAAAAGAAGTCACCAAAGGTGTAATGGCGGATCTAGTTATTAACTGTGCGCCAGTAGAAAATACCGAGATGTCTTCTATCATGTCGGCAAAAAATGATGGAACAGTTTACTTTTTTACAATGGCAACAAGCTTTACCAAGGCAGCGCTAGGAGCAGAAGGGATCGGCTCCGATGCACACTTGATTATTGGTAATGGTTACGCTCCAGATCACGCAAATATTGCGCTAGATGTGGTTAGAAAATCACCAAAGCTTAGAGAGTTGTTTGAAAAACAGTACTGCTAATGAGAACTCTCTCTTTTATTGGGCCATCAAAAAGTTCTGGTAAAACTACTGCGCTTAATTTTGTGTACTCAAAACAACTCCCATCCATTTGTGTTGTCAGCTCAATTGGAATTAACGGAGAAAAAATTGATACTTTTGACGGGAGAGTAAAACCTCAAATTAAACTACTGCCAGGAACAAAATTTATCACAGCAGTAGAATGGGCCTGTAGTCACGCAGGAAAATATCAGATCATCGACATTCTCTCCCCTCCAATCTTTAGCAAAAAATATCTCTATGGCAAAGTAACTATACCTTTTGATATCGTACTTGAAGGGCCATCAACCTCATCACAAATAATCGCGATGAAAAAAATTCTTGAATCCGACCCTTCTAACACCACTCTTTTACTTGATGGTTCTGTCGATAGACAATTCATTGCCTCCCCAGTAATAACCGATGCTTTTTATTTATCAATTAATTTATCAATGGACAATGAAACGACCTCTATAAATAAAAATTTTGCTAAAAATTTAAACCACCCTAGCTGTAACCAAAACATGGCAATATTCATTGATCAAAACATTACGAGTGAAACGAAATCGCTCCTGTTTTCTGATCAAAAAATTTATTATACTAGTACACAAATTCCAGCATTAGACAATGAGCTTCATCAACAACTTTTATCTAGCAAAGAACAGACGCTCTATCTGGCCGGAGCATTAACTGATGATTTAGCAAAGAAAATCAGACCAAAAATAAACATAATTCTTGATAACTTCACAATGTGTCAGACCAAGCTAACCGTTAAGCTAAAAGTAAAAAATAGCGTAACGATTAACTCAATTTTTATGATTGAACATGGGGGAAGATTACCAAATCTTCCAAGCAATATTCCGATACACAACATTTATCGAGAGGATGCAGATGCGATTAGAGTTTAAGAAAGGCCATTATGATGAAAAAATTTATAATGAATTAGCTATCGAATCTTATCTCGAACTGTTTAATTTCAATATACCCTTTTTGTCGAACGTAATTATTGGGCCATTAACGACTCAAAACGCTACGAACTATTACCAAGAACTAGAGAACATTAAAAATGAAAATTGCAACTTAGATGATTTACTAAAATATGCTGAACGACTTCCAAACATTGAATCACTTTTATCTTTAAACGAAGACGCTACTCTAACCCACCAAGATCTTTTTAATCTTGGCAAAGTTGTAGCAACCGAAGAATTGTTACTTCAATATGAAGTAGGGGCCCTTCCGAAAATTGATAGAAACTTCCTTTCTCATATAAAAGAAATAGTGAATAAATATAGTGACGACGCTGGGCAAACAATTAAACTTACCTCACAAGCAAACATGGCCAAAGAGCTATTTAAAAATAGCGAAGATATATTCATGCATCACGTCAAATCAATTGAAGATGCCATTTTTGCTGATACAAAAATAAAGCTAACCTATCCTTACGCAAAAGAGATTCCACTTGGAGATAGTAGAATTGATAAAATTAAAGGATATTCTAAAACTACCATTGTGCCAGTGGATGACTATCTCCATATCTCAATTAAAAACGATGATAGGATCGAAAAACTTGAATCAATAAAAGACCGTGCCAATAATAAGTTCCAAACAGAAATACATGAGATACTTTGCCGTTTAACACTAGAAATAAAAGAATTCGACGGTGATCTAAACTCATACTACCAGTTTAGAAAAAGCTCCATCATAAAATATATTCTCCTAAGTAATATAAAAAAAAATCAGCTTGTGATTCCAGCTATCCGTAATGATGAATTTCGAATTGAAAATGGTAGATTGCCTGTTCTAGAAAACAAAGCTCCTCACGGTTACGTACCACTTACTCTTTCTATCTCTCAAGGGCCGACCATGCTGTTTGGTGGAAATATGTCAGGGAAAACAACTTTGCTAAAAACAATTAGTTTCCACCTACTCTTAGTGCAGTTTGGAATTCCTGTTCCTGCAAAAAAATTAGAACTTCCATTTCCTGCACAACACAATATCCACTTAAAATCATCTGGTGATCTCACTCTTGGCCTTTCTAGCTTTGCCGAAGAACTCTCATTTTTTGAAAAAGTAAAAAATTACAATTACGTTCTCGTCGATGAACTATTTCAGTCAACTAATCCCACCGCAGGTTCTAAGCTTGCAAAGTTATTTGCCTCGAGCTTCTCTTCTGATAAAATGTTCTTTATATTCAGCACATTTTACGCAGACCTATTAAAAATTAAGAAGGTGCGTTTATTGCAAATGCAAGGGCCGGCAATGAGAAGTAAATCTATCGAAGAAAAAAATTATCAAACACTGCTCAAGAGTGTTCCGTTTACTGCAAAAAATATTGATAGAGATAAAATCCATGATCTTAAAAAGAGCAATCTTGAACAAGTTAAAATGGCGTTACTATTTAACATACCGACAAGAATAAAAACAAAAATAATCAAATTAATCAAGGATATCTAATGTCAACTCTTACATTGGACCCAGAAAAAATTAGCTCTGTAAAAAATAATGCAAGTGCTATTGCTGATGATATTCAAAAGTTTATTAATAAGCACTCCTCTATCTCTGTTGAGCGCTCCTTACTTAGATTATATGGCGTTGACGGTGCAACTAAAGATGGTACCCCTTACGTAAACAGAATAGTTGAGATAGCAAAGAAAGATCTGGCCCAATATGGAATTACTAAACTTTTAGCAGCTGCAACGCTCAAAACAAAACGAGATATTCAAACGACTGCCGAGCTTTTGGCCACTAAAGAGATTCCAATCAACGTAATTAAAGAGTTATCTAGTGCTGAGCTTGAGGTCAAAGAGAGAGAGTTTGCAACAATTGCAATAGAGAAACTTAGGAAATCTAAAGAAAAAAAGGAAAGAAAAAAAAGAGATCTTCCAATGCCACAAGCTCCGTGGAAATATTTAATCGTTGCAACCGGAAACATCTATGAAGATGTTCTCCAAGCACAGTCTGCAGTCCTTGGAGGCGCTGATATAGTTGCAGTAATTAGAACAACAGCACAATCGCTGCTTGATTATATCCCTTTTGGCGCAACCACTGAAGGTTTTGGCGGAACATACGCTACCCAAGAAAACTTTAAAATAATGAGAGCTGCACTTGATGAAATAGCAAAAAAACAAAAACGATATATCCAACTTGTTAACTACGCTTCTGGTCTTTGCATGTCAGAAATTACTGCCTGCGCGGCGATTGAAGATCTCGACATGCTTCTAAATGATTCTATGTATGGGATTCTTTTTAGAGATATAAACATGCAACGCACATTTATTGACCAATATTTTAGTCGACTAATATGCGCCAAAGCTGGAATTATCATTAACACCGGCGAAGATAACTATTTAACAACAGCAGATGCAATTGATAACGCTCATACAGTTACAGCTAGCCAACTGATTAATGAAGCGTTAGCAATAAGAGCTGGGTTACCAGAAGAACAAATGGGACTAGGCCATGCGTTTGAAATAAACCCAACGATCAAGAATGGGTTCCTATACGAGATAGCTCATGCTCAGCTTGCAAGACAACTATTTCCAAGGGCACCATTAAAATATATGCCTCCAACAAAATATAAAAGCACTGACGTCTTTCAATCACACGTCCAAGATACCCTCTTTAATATGGCATCCGTAATGACTGATCAAGTTGTCCATCTTCTTGGTATGCATACTGAAGCTATCCATACGCCACTAATGCAAGATAGATATAACTCCCTTGGCAGCGCCAACTACTGCTTTAATACGGCCGCTTCACTTAGTAGCGAAATTGAGTATAAGAAAGGAGGTATTATTGAAACTAGAGCAAATCTTGTTTTAGATAAAACGGTATCATTTCTTCGTGAAGTAAAACTCCAAGGATTGATGAATGCAATAGGCGAAGGAAAATTTGCAGATATAAAACGTACGCAGACTGGTGGCAAAGGACTTGATGGAGTTTTTGTTAAAGGTGAAAACTACACAAACCCGGTTCTCAAAATACTGGAGGCGCAAAATGAGTAAACAACTTATTAAACCATATGGCGATACCAAAGGTGATGGAAGAATTCAGTTATCCTTTACTCTTCCAGTCGAAAACTCTCCAAAAGCTGTTAAAGCTGCTGAGGTATATCTACAAGGACTTAATTTAGAAAATATCGCCGTTTGCCATAGCAAAAAAATTGCAGAAGGTTTTACCTATTTTGTCGCTTACGCTTCTGGAAAACATGAAATAGATTATAGTAAAATCCAAGTAGTAACTGCCGAAACCAAAATATTAAATTTTTATGAGATAAACGATCTCATTGTAGAAAAACTCAACAAAAAGATCACGGTAGTTGGAGCGACAATAGGAGACGACGCTCACACTGTGGGAATAGATGCTATCATGAACATGAAAGGTTACAATATGGACTACGGTTTAGAACGTTATCCTCAAATGGAGGCCTACAATCTTGGTGCTCAATTGCCACCTGAAGAGTTACTTAAACACGCTTTAGAAAAAAAAGCTGATGCAATTTTAGTATCTCAAACCGTAACACAAAAAAAATCTCACATTCATAATTTTAGTGCATTTATAAATTTAGTTGATGCCGAAGGTTTAAGAGACAATTTTGTCATTATAGCTGGAGGCCCACGAGTTTCACATGAGCTTGCAATAGAACTTGGGTATGATGGAGGTTTTGGTGCAGGAACTCTTCCAAGTCAAGTCGCATCTTTTATCGTCACAACCCTATGTAAAAAACTAGGCAAGGAGATCTAACCATGAGTAGGCCACTAACACTAACTAAAAGTAATAAAATCTACCAAGAAGCATTAACTCTTACTCCAGGTGCTGTTCTTGGAATTAGACGTCCATATAACTTTGTCTCTGGTGAGTATCCAATATATTTTGAGTCAGCAAAAGGTGGCAAAGTAACAGATGTTGATGGCAATGAATATATCGACATGCTTTGCGCTTATGGGCCAATAATTATCGGGCACAGAGAAGAAGAAATCGATAATGCTGTTATTGATCAGATGAGAAACAAGGGCTTTTGCATGTCTCTAACTCAAGATGTACAAAATAGACTAGCAAAAAAACTTCAAGCAATTATTCCATCTTGCGAGCAAGCTGTTTTTGTTAAGACCGGTTCCGATGCTACTACAACTGCAATAAGAGTCGCTAGAGGTTATACAGATAAAACTAAAGTTCTAAGATGTGGCTATCACGGATGGCACGACTGGTGTGTAGAAGTAAAAGGTGGTGTACCTCAAAAACTTTACGAGGACATTTTTGAGTTTCACTACAACGACCTTGATGGGGCCGAACAGTTAATGAAAACACATGGTAATGATGTCGCGGCAATTATCATTACCCCTTTAGGGCACCCACTTGCTCACGAAGTAGAAAGGCCTAGGCCAGGATTTTTAAAAGGACTTAAGGATCTTGCAGAAAAATATGGAGCTGTTTTAATTTTTGACGAGATAAGAAGTGGATTTAGGGTCAATCTAGGTGGCGCTCAAAAAGAGTTTGGAGTCACCCCCCACCTATCTGTATTTGGAAAAGCACTCGCAAACGGATATCCATTAAGTACAGTGGTCGGTAAAAAAGAGATTATGGACGTCCTTGCGCAAAAAGTTTTTTTAAGCTCCACTTTTTTTCCAAACAGTTTAGAACTAGTTGCGGCCCTAAAGACTATCGAAATTCTAGAGCGAGACAACATCCTTGGAGCGATTAAAACTAAAGGCGAAGAGTTTGCAAAAAAAGTAGAAAAAGTTCTTGAAAATTCCGGTATCGACTGCACCTTTAGTGGTGGGCCATGGATGCCATTTATTACATTCAACAAAGATAAAGATAATAAATATAAAAAATTTCGACCAGCATTTTATACAGAGCTAATTAGAAACAAAATTTTCTTGCAACCATATCATCACGGGTATATTGCTTATCGACACAGTAGTGCAGACTTAGACTATGTTGTTTCTCAAATAGAAGCAGCATTAAAGGCCATCAAGTTTTAGGAGGAATTATGGCAAGTAAATTAATTATAAGTTGCGCAGTCCTTGGAGCAGAGCTAACAAAAAATAGTTATCCATCACTTCCGGTTACACCAGAAGAGCTCTCACAAAGTGCCATCGAAGCTGTTAATGCTGGTGCCTCCATCATTCATCTTCATGTTAGAGATAAGGCCCAAAAACCAAGCCAAGATAAAGAAATTTTTAAAGAGGTAACAAAACTAATAAAAAATAGGTGTGACTGCATTATTCAATACTCAACTGGTGGTGCAGTTGGAACTCCAGTAAAAGATCGATGCGGACCGCTTTCTTTAAAACCAGAGATGGCAACACTATCAATGGGTAGTCTAAATTTCGGGAATGAGATTTTTGAAAATACAGAAGATATTATCCAAGCAATCAATAAAGAGATCATCGTTAATGGCGTTATGCCAGAGTTAGAAATTTTTGATTACGGAATGATGGATACAGTAGATAGATACCTGAAAAAAAATATTCTCCCTGAGAAATTTCATGTCGATTTTGTTCTTGGAGTCCTTGGTGGCATGAATGGAGAAATCAAAAGCCTCACGATGCTCACGGATCGGTTAAGAGTTGGTCAAGAATGGAGCGTGGCAGGAATTAGCAAATATCAGCTACCACTTACTGCTCACGCCATTGCAATGGGAGGGCATATCAGAGTCGGCCTAGAAGACAATATTTATTATCGAAAAGGTGAACTCTGTAAAAACAATGCTCAATTTGTTGAACGAGTAGTACGAATCGCTAAAGAATTAGATCGTCCAGTAGCTTCCGTTAAAGAGGCCAGAGAGATCTTAAAGCTTACATAAACCTCTCCTAATAACTTCCTTACACGCTCTTGTGAATCTTCTCTGTAACCTGATCTTTTTTCTTCTCAAGTTGCCGAGCTAACTTTTGCAAGGCCCCATCAATTGTCTTATATAGATTTTCCCCTGCACTTGAAGCATGGTATTTGAAATGATCACCACTCACAGTAACCTCTGAATGATGAGCATCTTTTTCAACTGAACATACCCAATCAACGCTAATTTTTCCTCGAAAAAATTTTTTCAACTTTAAAGTCTTTGTTCTAATTTTTTCCTCTAACGATGGGGTCGATTCTAGGTGACGATAGGCAATTCTTAGTTCCATATTATTTCACTCCTGATGCTCTATTCTTTATTACAAAATGGTAAAAAGCTATAATGATTATGTCACTTTACTTTTTGATAGAAAAGATGAATAATTCTGATCCAAAACATATAAGTGGAGCTGGTGCTGCTAATGACTCTTGGCGCAATGATTAAATGTAAAAACTGTCCAGGTTTTAAAACCTGTATTTTTACGAACCTTTCAGACGATGCCATGCACTGTCTTGACGAAGGGAAGGTAACAAACTACTACAAAAAAGGACAAACTCTTTTTTTTCAAGGTAACCCTTCATATGGAATCTATTGTGTTGGAGCAGGAAAAATTAAAATCTCCAAAATAGGCAATGATGGAAAAGAGTCGATCATACGAATTACTGCTAGCGGAGACCTTTTAGGCCACCGATGCTTATTTACAAGTAACTGCTACGGCGCAACGGCAACAGCATTAGAAGATTCCACTCTTTGTTTTATCGATAAAGATATTTTGCAAAAAACCATGGAAAAAAATATGTCTGTCGCCATGAAGATTATCGAAAAGCTTGGAAGGGATTTAGGTTTAGCAGAGTGTAAAGTGGCTTCCTTATTTCAAAAAAATGTTCGTGAAAGACTTGCAGAGCTATTTATCACTCTAAAAGAAGCGTATGGCGAACGAGACACCACATATGGATGGAAACTTAACATAAAACTAACCAGAGAAGAGATGGCATCAATGATTGGTGTTGCAAATGAAACACTGATAAGATTTATTGCTGAGTTTAAAGATGAAGGTTTGATCGTACAGAAAGGAAAAACTCTTTATCTAGTCGATGAACAAAAACTAATAAAATTTGCTAATCTTTGCTGAGAAAGTAGAGCTAAAAAGAAGAGGGGCCCCCTGCAAAGGCCCCTCTTTTTTGGCATCCTGCCTACTTGGTGAAACTTCCTGTTCCACATTTTCATTATATCCTATAATCAATTTAGAATCATAATTTTTTTTAATGGAAAAGTTTTCCTGGCAATAACGTACCTATTCTTTATTTTGACGATCCTAGTGTTAACTATGTAAAATTCCTTAACTACTAACAGTAAAATACTTATAACCATACTGATTCAGTCGGATAAATATTGAAAAAACTTTTTCTTACACCTCTAATCCTATTAAAAAAACCTGAACTCATTTTTATTTTTCTCACTCTTTTTTACTCCTGCTCGGCCTACTTACCTAAAAACAAACAACCAATCAACCAAGAGAGTAGAGCTAATCTTACTTGTTCAAATAGTAATGGCCCTGAAATTTTTGCAAAAAACTCTTCTGTCATTTTAGAGTACAAAAAAGTTCTATCTTCTATTAAACACACTCGCTGGCAACTATCTATCGTAGAAGAAGCCGTTATATTTGCTCTCGTTCAAATGAATTTTCGGCCAGACATCTCATCTCCGACATCTAGATTGCTCATAGTAATTAAAAAAAATAATCAGATATCATATTTTGATTTTGTTAATGAGAAATTATACAAAGAAAATTCACTCCCTCTTCTTTCTGGGCTAAATCACCTATTAAAAAAATACAATTCACCTTTTACTCTTGCACAACTAGCAACTGGAGTTGATAACGTACCCAACTTTTTTCCAACAGTATCGAAAGATCTAGCTAGCTTCATTACTACAAATACAAAACAGTTAACTGATACGTCCCAATTTTCCCGTGCGTTTTACAGAGGAAATCAACCATTAAGAGTTGGTGAAGCAATTAGTAGAATCAAATTTGAACAAGTAGTAAGCGCAGCAAAAAATGAGATTGAAAATTTTTCTGATGAGACGTTAGCATACCTATTTGACTATTCTATTGGTGATGATAGTTCCAGAAAAGTTAAATGCAACTATGATTTCAATCTCTATAAAAATTCAATCTACCCAATAGCTAAAAAACCATCTGCGAGCAATAATTATGGCATTAAAAGAAAAAACGGAGATATGTTCATAGCTACAACCTTTCAAAAATTAACTGATAAAATTCTCCCAACATACGACACATTCCTAGTTAAAGGGAGTTATCCCGCTACTAGCAAAGCTATCTGTATAAGTGAACCATCTCCACTCGTCCATACAATCTTGCTATCAACTTCGACAAGAGATCCGGGACAACTTTTGTATGACTTAATAAATATAGGTGGTGATAACGCTCAATCAAAAAAAATGATGGTTGAACTTACAAACAGTCCTCGTCACTATTTTTTAATGTCACCAAAAAGAATTCTATATGAAACGTCAAAGGCAACAGGCGAACAGATACGTAACATGCAAAAAAACAATATTCCAATTTATCATCAAAGAGATATTGGAGACATTATATCGTTTATGGATGTTAAACATACCGACACCACAACAGAAAATGGATTTATTATTGATTCAAGAAGTGACGCTGCAATTTATTGTGATAAGTAAAATTATCTACTAGCAATATGAAATTTTTGATTTCTATCAAAGAATGTAACGGGGTCATAAGCTTTATCACTAGTTCTAATTTCAAAATGTAAATGTGGCCCAGTCGTTCTTCCTGTTTTACCAATTGTCGCAATGACCTGGCCCTTATGTACGTTTACACCTTTCTTTACAAAATTCTTCTTATTGTGAGCATACACTGAAAAAAAACCATCTGGATGAGATATCACTATCATATTACCATAACCAGTTAATTGATCTCCGGCATAGACAACTACTCCATCATTAGTGGATAAAATATGCACTCCTACTTGGGCCGGAATATCTATACCTTCATGCTGTCTTCCCCATCTTTTTCCAAATCCTGACGAAATAACTTTACTAGCAGGAACTGGCCAAATGTAATCACCATTCCCAAGAGGCACAACAGGATTTGTCGAAAGACCATATCTCGTAATAAAATCTTCTCTAGACATTAATCCTTTTTTTGTTGGAACAAAAATCCACTCTCCTTTTATAAAATGTTTACCTTGGTTAGCATTCCGAATCACCCATTCTGGAGTCCCATATTTCTGCGAAATCTCCTTTAAACTCTCGTCTCCAAGAAGAACGTTTTGACCACTGCCAAGATGTGAACAAGAGTTAAGCAACGAAAAAAATGCGCCTAAGCAGATTACAAAGAAATACCTTTTCATAACTGAACTTATCGGACTTTTTTACCATAAAATTTAGAGATATTTAGCTTAGTTTGAGATAAGTCATTTTGGACAAAGCAGTTCGGTAGGTATTTAAAATCTCCGTCCCTTGCTTATACCTAATCTCACCATTCTTAACCATTTTTTCCATCTGATTTTTAATCATTCCTGACAAACGGTCCTGACTATACTGCATTGTAGACAAGACATCCCCGGCCGTTGCGCCTGGAATATACTCTTCAATGAAGAAACCACCTTTTTCGAAGTTATCGACAAAAACATGGACCTCACTAACTCGACCAAAAAGATTATGGTTATCACCCATAACGTCTTGATAGGCACCAGTTAAAAAAATTCCAATGTAATAATCGTCACCATTTAGCTTATGAAGCTTCAAAGTATTATTTAATCCACTATTGCCAATAAACTTATCGATCTTACCATCAGAGTCACAAGTTATATCTGCCAAAGTAGCACTTACAGTTGGCTCCTCATTAAGTCTGGTAATTGGAACAACCGGTAGTAGTTGATCAATGGCCCAACAGTCCGCTGTTGATTGAAAGACTGAAAAATTACATAAATACTGAGATGATAAATCACCATCAAGATTGATTAGGCCTTCTGGAACAGTCTCTAGGCCATTTAAAAGCTCTTTGATTTTATTTAATATATTCCAGTATAACGCTTCAACGCTTGCTCTTTCTTCAAGACTAATAACCCCGAGCTTAAAAGCAGTAAGGGCATTATCTTTAACATCCACGGCATCGTTATAACTTTCTTGAATGTTATCGCTTCTACACTCTTTTAAAATATCTCTCATATTTTTTAGCAAAATATGTTCAGCACCTGCCTGAGAGTTCATCTCAAACCCTGTATAGCCAGTCGTTATCTCACCAAGGACATCTGTTATTACACATGAGTGTCTAGAGACAACGCCACGGCCCGTCTCTGTTATGATATTTGGATGTGCAACATGTTCAAGATCACATACCTGCTGAATACCATAAACAATATCTGAAACATACTCTGTTAGCGTATAATTTTTAGACGAGTAGCGGTTTGTATGTGAACCATCATAATCAATTGCAAGACCACCTCCTATATCGAGATACTCCAGCGGGACACCTTTCAAACTAAGTTTTGAATAAATTCTTGCGCCTTCAGCTACTGATTCCTTTACCGCTCTAATATCACTGATTTGGCTACCAATATGAAAGTGAATTAATTTAACTCTATCCTTTAATCCGGCCTTATCTAGCAGGTCAATTGCTCTTAAAATTTCTGGAACAGTCAAACCAAATTTAGCACGCTCTCCACTTGAACTTTTCCACTTTCCTGGATTTACGGTCAACATTTTTATTCTAAGCCCAATCATTGGCAATGGGCCTTCATAGTTATTGCCAACTATTTTATTTATTAAAAGATCAATCTCAGAGATTTTTTCTATTACTATAATTATTTTTCTTCCTATCGTTGCACCAAGAAGAACCATGTCAAGCTGTTCACTGTCTTTATAGCCATTAACAATTGTTAGTGCCTCTGGATTCTCATTCATCGCTAAGATTGCGATCAGTTCAGCTTTCGAACCTGCTTCCAATCCATGATTGTACTCATATCCGGCATCAATTACTTCTTCAACCACCTCTCTCATTTGATTTACTTTAACTGGATAAATCCCAATATATTTTCCACTATAACCGGCCTCACCTATCGTTGTAGCAAACTGCTCATTAAGTTTTTTTACTTGAGCTCGAAGTATATCGTGAAAACGAATAACCACCGGCATCGAGACACCTCGAGACCTTGCCTCTTGAACAACTTCGAGGATATCTATTTCCGATTGTTCATCCCCTTCCCTTGGAATCGAAACTGCAAGATTACCTTTACCATTAATCTTAAAAAAACCTCCACCCCATTTATCTATTCGATAAACATCACCTGGTTGCTCATTTTCTCTCTCTGTTTCCACTACCTCCCTCCACCAAGAAGAAGCAAAAGCTCTCTAACTATTAAAGAAACAAACACCGAACTGTTTCCTGTTGAATCAATATTAGGTGCAAGCTCAACACAATCAGCTCCAACTACATTTTTAGTTTTAAGAAGCTTTAAAATTTTAATAAAACTTGAAAAACATTCACCACCGGCCTCTGGTGTTCCAGTGCCCGGCACAATTGAAGGATCAAAAAAATCAACATCCAAAGTTAAATAGATAGGCTTATTATTTCGTCCTATTCTAGATAATAACTCTTCAAGCGAATTACAGATCGTCTCTTTCTTCTTCATCATCAAAAACTCTTCTCTCGTTCCAGATCTAATACCGTATTGAAGAACGCTATGGCCTTTACCAAAAAGCTCCATCGATCTAAACATGATTGAAGCGTGTGAATACTTAAACCCTTCGTGTCCATCACGCAAATCAGCATGAGCATCCAAGTGAACAATTAATAGCTCAGGATAAGCTTTTAGGTACTCTCTAATTGGTAAAAAAGATATAGAGTGTTCACCGCCAAGAGTTAGCAGTTTAACATTTTTAAAATTAACACCATTAACCTTTTTTAAGAAACCTGCTTCCAAACTTGGCCAACTATTATCATTTTCAACATCACCACAGTCATTAATTTCATAATCTGTTAAATCTAAATCTTGATATGACGAATATGATTCAAGCCCATCACTAACCTCTCTAATTGCTGATGGCCCAAGCCTTGTCCCTTTTCTAAAACAGGCAGTCTCATCATACGAAAGGCCTAGAATGTTTACTCCAGATTTTATTGAATCAACCAATTTTGTCTCAAAAAACGAAATCGCTTTAACACTAGTATCACACAACATACTTTGACCTACTCTACATTTTGATATTTAAACCAAGCTCTTTTTTTACAAAATTTAGAACTGCGAAGGCACCGACATGAACATCTTCATTGTAATAATTAAAATCCATGCCACTACGCCCAACCTTAGCATGATCTAAATCTTTCGTAGGATGATATTTTTTTGATCCCATAATAAAAGACCATGCGCCACCTGGATAAGTTAGATTCGAATAGTTATATGGCGACACATATTTAAACTTATCACTCATTATCTCTGTCAACTTTTTCTGCATCTCTAAATTATAAAATGGCGACTCACCCTGAGCGACAACGATTCCATCCTCTACAAGAACCTTTGCAACATCTAAATAAAACTTATCACCAAAGAGAGGAGTAGCTGGACCTATTGGCTCAGTTGAATCAACTAATACTACGTCAAACTTCTCCTCGCACTTATCAACATAATCGACACCATCTCCAATAATAAGCTCTAGCCTAGAATCATCAAGCGCACAAGAGGTCTGATGGATAAACTCTTTACAGCTATCAACCACCGCACCATCAATTTCAACCATCACACATCGTTCAATATTTTTATGACGGAGCACTTCTCTAGCTGTACCTCCATCTCCCCCACCTATAATTAGAACTTTTTTGGGATTTGGGTGCAAGAATAACGGAACGTGAGTAATCATATCATGATAAACAAATTCATCTTTTTCTGTAACCATAACTAAACTATCGTTTAATAGCATTTTACCAAAGCCAACAGTATTCACTACTTCAACAGTCTGAAACTCTGTCTTTTTATGATAGAGTCTCTCGGTAATTTTATATTTCATTTTTAAATGGCCCCTAAAATCCTCTTCTACCCAATCTTCTTTCATCTTCACACTACACTCCTACTTCAACTTCAACTGGATCAAGATTAATACCATCAACATTAGCATAATGGACAAACTCAACCTCATAACCGTTATCTAATTTTTTATTAACTACCGCAAGCGGTCTAACTTTTTTCTTATTTATAAAGCCCGAACTCTTTTGATTAAAGCTAATGGTATCAAAACTAGATGGATTTAGACGCTCTAATAAATCCGTATAAATAAAACCAAATGTTTCCAAGTTTAAATTACTCTCAAAACTAATATATGAGTTGTGATCTTCTGGTGAAATATGAACTGTGACATAATTCCCATTACAGATCCCATTAAGCGAGTATCCATATGGAGTAAATAGATGATCATCAAACTTGTAATCTTTTAAGCTAGCATGAAGGCCTAGAATATCTCTAACCTCAGTAATGTTTTTTGCACATTGTAGTTTAGTTCTTACAACAGGATCGATGTGATACATTAGAAGTTCTGTTGTTACGTCATCGTTACAACAGATAAACTCTTTATCAGAATAAAAAAGTTGCGAATGATGAGTATCCAGATTTCCCAATCTATATGCTAAACCACTTATCTCTTTATTAATCTGTTTAACATCTAACCCAAAAGATGTTTTTTGAAATCTTGATTCATACTCATTTTTTCGTTGGAAAATAAGTGATCTAATATTATCTCGAAACGCATCAAGAAAAAAAAGCGCGCTATTAACAAGTGATGTTGTTCCACACGTTAAAATTAAAAATCTATCATCCCAAACAAAGAGACTAGATTCGGAAAGCAAATATGCATCAACACTAGAATCAGAAAGCTCTGAAATAATCTCAGCATTGCATGCTTTGACTAGTTTAACCCAAAAGCCATGATCTAACTCTCTTAGCTTTAAAGATGAATCAACAACGACTTCAAGTTTTTTTTCTGACCCTTCAAAAAACACAGCAATCCCCTCCGTTAACGTTCTACGCTACAAACTATTTACATTTTCATCGTTAGGGATAACTAGCTCATTTGGAATGATTTTGGTAGCATTTTTAACTTCTACCTTATCAATTCGGTTCAAAGTTTTTACATAAGAGTTAAGATACTCAATAAACTGCTCATCGTAGTCACTAATGCGCATTCCAAAACTATTAGAAAAAAACTTATCTACCTTGTACTCATTGACGGCCCTGTGCAAAAAATAAATTCCGCTAATCAACCTTCCGATCCCATCAATCGTATCTGAAGTGGCCTTGACATAAGCTCTCTCCTTCTCATCAAAATCTTTATACTGATAGACGTAGTTTTCTAAACTAACAGCAGAATCTAGCGGCTCAAGAGGTAATCCATACGCACTCTCAATCTCTCTTGCCTTCAAAGAAGTAGGAGAGGACGCCCCATTACCCCATGCAATCATATAAGATATTGCTCCGCTAATCACCTCATCAATTCTAGGGGCATTCTCATACCCTTTTGCCCTGAGTCCCCAGCTCACAACATCAAAAAGGGCCAATGGGGCACCAATTCCTTCAAGCATATAAAGTCTAAACGTCAGTAAAGACCCTAAATGGGCCGCCAACGAATCTCTCTTATCGTTAATATCTGTTATTGAGACGAGATCTCCAACAAGAGCGGCCCCTTCTATCAACATTCCTAAAATAGCAACTCTATTAAACATTCGATCTAGTCGGTTTGCATGCTCTGGCATGTACAATTTCTTAACTAACTTAACATCTTTTCCAGTTTTAAGTTTTATCAATTTTTCAAAAATACTATCTATACTCTTTTTAAGTTTTATATCTAGCATCAGATTAAAATGACTTAGTTTTTTAGATAGTGCATTTTTTAAAACTACGTTTTCAAGTTTTTCTGCTTTGTCTATACCTACAATCAATTTATCGTACATCGCCTTAAAATGGTTTTCTCCAATCGCTTGAACCCACTGTAATACAGTCTTATAGATCGGAGTATTTGCAACATCAGTTGTAGCAATACTACTGACTCTAGAATATCCCCCATATGTTGATGTATTCTTAGGTACACCCCCTGCCCACTTAACTAATAAATTCCACGAACCTCTACGTATGACAGATATCCACGGTTCTTTTGTGCCTTTAAAAATTGCCAACTTATTAAGGGCCATAAACGATCTCAACCACTCAAGATCCTCTCCTGCAAGACCGGTGACGACTCGAACTACTCCTTTCCCACCACCTTTAGCTCCATCTTCCTTCATATCAAAAATCAGTTCTCGAATCGACTTTCGATTCATTCCATTCATCTCTTGACTTCGTCCAGTCAAGCAATGCATATCAATGGCCAAACTACTTTCACCACTTCCTAACTTCATACATGACTCACTTAACTCACTCCTACTTAAGTCTTTTAAGTTTTCAATTAAAAATTTTCCATCTTCACTCTCATCTGCACCTAAAGTAATTTCTACTTTTAGATTTTCAGCAAACATCCGAAGTTGTGGATCAACAGATACGGATCCAGGATCTGCAATTAATTGCATCAGCATCGCCTTTTCTCTGGCATCATTCACATCTTGCTCTGGAATCTTTTGTCCCTCTGAATACCCTTTATACAGTGAAAAAAGTAACTTTAAGAGGTCTTTCTTTTGTTCATTGCCAATACCTACACTAGCGCCACCAATATTAACATCTAATAACCGAGGACTAGCATCTATCGAACCAACAACAATCTCATCAATCATTCTAGGGTCAAGACCTTGACGCTCAGCTTCGTTCTTGATTTGCTCAATATACTCAACCTTATTAACCTCCTCTTCTGTCACCTTCATTAAAGCATCAATAAAACTTTTTACAAACTCACTCTTTCCTCTAATAACATCTAGCTTTAATTGATCGGCCCGATTTAACTTTAAAACATCCGTTAAAATACTCGACACTACCTTCCACTTATCAAATGAATAAACACTTTTATCTGGATACAATATTTTGATATTTTTGCTCATTGCTGGAAAAAAATAGTTTGCAAAAAGTTTTTCCACAAAGACTTTTTCTTTACTACTTGAAGCATTTAAAATAATTCTAGAGTTCATTATTGCTTCATTAATAAAAAACTGCGCAACTATAAAAGAGTGCCTCTCTACCAGCTTCTTTTTTCCAGTTAACGTATCAAATAATCTGCCAAGCGATGATGAGTCATCAAACCTTCTTAAAATGCGATTTGCATCTTCTAAGTTTTGTCTAGCTGCAGGAGTTAGCCCCTTAATTCTTAAAATATGGTTTAAATAGTTTATTCCAGTTTGAAAATGTTCAGGACTATCTGGACTCGCAAGCAACGCTCTTACAATATAAAGTTTATTAATCGGCGTATCTTCAATATAAGATATATCTAAATTTTGATCTCCCAAATAGTTGTACAGCACTTTATCCAGATCATCTGTTGAATCATACTTAAATCGTCCCTCTTCACACAATCCAGTTATGGATATAACCATTAACAAGAGAACTAAAACAATACTCAATCTTTTCATTTTTAACTCCAAGATTAATCAATTCTAGCAAATATATCGTCTTCAAACTTTTTCGAATAATAACTTTCAAGTAGCTCTCTAAGTGTAGCACTTAACAATCGAACGGAGTCCTCTAACCTCTCGCATTTATTTTGCATTCCATCTCTTTTCATTTTTTTAGTGTAAGTATAATCAACGCACTCTTCGGTTAGAAAATGACGTTGCTCCTCTGGTGATAATTTCAAAAACTGGGGTATCTTATTCTCGCTCTCTTCTTCAAAATCTCGCAAATATCCGCTAACAAGTGTAGCATCTGCAACCTCATCAGGATCAAGCAAAACCATGGCAACAACATTGCTACCTATTGAAAAATATTTAATTGCGTAAGCGTATTTTGATCCACCAAAAACTGAGAGTTTGCTAAAAAAATTTCCAAACAAGCTCATCCCTTTTTTAGCAAAAACTACGCCTGCTTTGGCGGCCAGCGCATATTTTGCCCTAGCTAAATATGTCGTTAATACCGTAAGTAATCCAACACTAACCATCACACCATTTTCAAACTTTTCCAGTCGGATCTCACCATTTGCCCAACTTGCCAACTGCTTTTGAACGTACGCAGCACTCTCCTCATAAGAAAAATTCTCTTTCTCGTGCTCAACTACCTCTTTTTTTCCAGAGACGTACTCCAGTACTCTTACAACTAAAAGCTTTGGCCTCTCATTAAGATCAATACCAGTCTGAGCAAAAACAGATGAACCATTTAGTATCAGTGCAAAGATAAAATATATTACTACATACATTTTCAAAGCAATCCTTTGGTTATAAAAAGTTAAAGGCTTTGAAAATATACCCCGTGATCACGCGGCGCGCCACTGACTGTGTATATTTTATACTCTCAATTTACTTGGGATAACTTATGATAACATACTGATATCATGTAACAATCCGCACATATTTTTAAAACAGATGTGCCGAAGCTACTAAATATAACTTCGGCACATGTATATAGACAGATTACTTCATTGGTGCTGGGCCTGGCCACTTATCGACATGGCCATAATCAGGTCTTCCACTATCATAACGATGATCAACTATACAATATCCTCGATCGAGATACTGTTTATCAGAAGAGTAATCAGTTGAACTCATTGTAGCGTAAGTAGTTTGAGCATCAACAATATTTAAAATCATTTTTTTTACAGTATCTACATTTTGATAACTAACATTTTTATAACCATACTCGGTAATATCACGACTCTCACACTGAATATTTCCATTTGGATCTCTCCAACAATCTCTTACAGTTCTTATTTTTGAGCAAGATTCAGTCATATAAACAACCTCACCATAAGTAGTCTCTGTATCAACCTCACCGATCAAATCAAAACTTTGATCAATATCTTCACCTCTTATTTCAATATTCCCTACGTATTTTGGAAAATTAATTTTTTTATCCGATTGAATTTTAATCTCATATTTTCTCTCATCGCTCCCTTTAGTTTTAAATTTAATTTTGAACGATTGCTCATCTTTAAAAGCAAGCTCACCATTATACTCTCCAACAGGTATAACGGCATCTCCACTTTTATTTTTGTAATTTAACGGATTAAAAACATCGATGTTTCCAGTTATGTTGTTACAACTAAAAAACAGCGACGATAATAATAATAAAGATACCCCACTTACATCTACTCTCATTTTTCCCCCATGATCGTTTTAAACATTAATACGAAGATAGCAATTAATATGCCCAATAAATGGAACGAAATTCGCCCAAATCAGTGTCAAAATAACACTACTTAACTAAAACGAAGACATTTTGATCCTAGATAAATCAAAGGAAACAAGAGAAACTACTCCCACTCAATAGTACCTGGTGGTTTAGAAGTAATGTCATAGACAACTCTAGTAATACCCTTTACTTCATTAGTAATTCGAGACGATACACGAAAGAGAAAATCCGTCGGTAGTGATGACCAATTTGCCGTCATTCCATCTGTGCTATTAACAACTCTAACACAAATAACACTCTCGTATGCTCTAGAATCGCCCTTTACCCCGACGGTCTTAATCGGTAAATAGACGGTAAACGCTTGCCAAACTGCCTCATAAAGATTGGAACTGTTTAATTCTTCCAATAAAATTTGATCGCTTAGTTGAACAGCAGTTATCGATTCCAACCCTAGCTCTCCAAGCACCCTAACTCCAATACCTGGGCCTGGAAATGGGTGACGATAAACCCATGAGTGTGGAAGACCAAGCTCTTCTCCAAGCAGACGGACTTCATCTTTAAACAAAAATCTTAGTGGTTCAAGAAGCTTAAGTTTCATTCGCTCTGGAAGCCCACCTACGTTATGATGTGATTTAATGGTAACAGATTTTCCATCTTTTTTATGAGGACTAATTGATTCAATAACATCAGGATAAAGTGTCCCTTGCAACAGATAATCAAAACTAATATTATGCTTTTTAGAGTACTCATTTACCTTGGCTTCAAAAACATCGATAAAACTTTTACCAATAATTTTTCTCTTTTTTTCTGGATCACTCACACCTTCTAAATTTTTATAAAATATCTCTTTGGCATCAATCACTACAATATTTAGTGGTGTCTCTTTTTGAAGTATTTCGATATGCTCATAATCTTGTGGACGAAGAAGTCCATTATCAACAAAAAAGCAGTGAAGATTTTTTCCAATCACCTCATGCGCTATTGTTGCAGCGACAAGAGAGTCCACACCTCCAGAAAATGCGCAGAGAACTTTACTCTCTCCTACTTTCTTAATTTCGGCTTTTGCCTCTTCTCGAATTGTTTTATCTTCCCAATCTTTTTTCATGCCAGCAATACAAGTAAAAAAATAATTAAGAATATCTTTACCATGATTAGTGTGCTCAACTTCTGGATGAAACTGAAGTCCCATGACCGGAGCACTCTCGGAAATAACTCCTGCAAAAATCCCATTTCCGCTAATCATAATTTTTTTAAATCCGAGTGGAAGTTGTTCTACATGGTCAGAGTGACTCATCCACACGTTAATTTTTTTGGGGCAATTTTTAATCGAGAAACTATCAATCATTGAAATAGTGGCATCACCATACTCTCCAATAAAACCTTTTACTACACTACCTCCAAAATGATGGCCAATTAACTGCATTCCGTAACAGATACCTAAAATAGGAAGCGCTTCATTTTTAAACAAAAAAGTGTAATCTGTTTTATCCTCAAATATCGATTGGGGGCCTCCTGAAAGAATAAGCGCTGATGGAATTTTGCCACTTAGTAACAGCTCTTTGACTCTTTCAACCGTCATTATTTCAGAAGAGTAACCAAGCTCTCTAGTTTTTCTTGTTATTAGCTGAGTGTATTGGGAACCAAAATCTGCAATCCACACCTGTCGACTAGACATACCCTAAACTCCTGTAGCAAACAACTGATAGTTAGGTGCCTCTTTGGTAATTCTAACATCATGAGGATGGCCCTCTCGAAGTGATGCCGCTGAGATTTTTATAAACACTGCTTTCTCTCTTAACTCGCTCAAAGTGGCGGCCCCAACGTAACCCATTCCAGATCTTAGTCCACCGAGTAACTGATATATAGACCGGTCGAGGGGCCCCCTATAGGGAACCTGGCCCTCAATCCCTTCTGGAACAAGTTTGCTAATATCTTCTACGTGGCCTTGGCCATAACGATCCTTTGATCCCATAGACATCGCACCAAGAGATCCCATTCCTCTATAGACTTTGTAAGTTCTTCCCTTATAAAGAATTGTTTCACCTGGTGTCTCGTCTGTTCCTGCAAATAAAGACCCGATCATTACTGAATTTGCACCACCGGCCAAAGCTTTAACAATATCTCCAGAAAACTTAACCCCACCATCTGCTATTAGCGGAATACGATTTTTACTACAAATTTTAGCACAATCCATAACTGCACCAAGTTGAGGAACACCGACTCCAGCAATTACTCTAGTCGTACAGATCGATCCTGGGCCGATTCCAACTTTAATAGCATCCGCTCCGGCCTTTATCAAATCTTCACACGCTTGCGCAGTTGCTACATTTCCTGCAACGATATCAATCTTTGGAAGAATATTTTTAAGATGTTTAACCATCTCGATCACACCTTTACTATGCCCGTGGGCCGTATCAACAACAAGAGCATCGACAGAAGCTTCAGCAAGCGCGATCGCCCTTTCCTCTTCACGTTTACCAACACCTATTGCCGCAGCAACTACCAATCGTCCCTGTCCATCTTTGTTTGCATATGGATGATTTATTGTACGTTGAATATCTCGAATGGTAACTAGGCCAACCAACCTTCCTTTGGCATCCACAACTGGTAATTTTTCAATCTTATTTTTACGTAAGAGTTGTTTACAAATCTCCATCGTTGATTCCATTGTCGTTGTAACAAGACGATCTCCTCCCGTCATCACATCCTTAACTCTTTGATCGAGATTATCTTCAAACATCATATCTCTATTAGTGATAATCCCTTTTATAACTTTATTATTATCAACGACAGGGAGGCCGGTAATATTATATTTTTCTCTGAGCTCTTTTACTTTATGAAGTGTAGCATCTGGATGGACGGTTACCGGATCAAGGATCATCCCCGCTTCATATTTTTTTACCTTTCTAATTTCATCGCACTGTTGTTCAATCGAAAAATTTTTATGAATAACCCCAACACCACCTTTCTGGGCCATAACTATTGCTGTTTTTGATTCAGTAACGCTATCCATAGCTGCAGAAACGAGCGGCATATTCATTTTTAAATTACGACTAAAACTTGTTCTTAGTTCTGTCTCGCTAGGAAGAATTTGTGAATATCCAGGTTTTATAAGTACATCATCATAAGTTAAAAAAATTTCCAGATCCATAAAAACCTGCCTATTAAAGAAATATGTAAAATTAATAAGCAAATCATACAATAAATCATAGATTCTAGTAACAAATATTTATAAATGAATAGACAGCGTTAGTAGTTCTTTTGATAACTGTTTTTGTATGAGCTAAGCTCATCGATCAATGAATTAACCTCGTTCTCATGCCTCATCTGTTCTGTATATGCCTTCATTAAACCATTTTGGAACGCATTTGGAGCACCGTTAATCGTTGTAGCATCTTGTGAGATTGTTACTTGAGGATTAATGAGAATTGACGCGGGTTTTCTCTGGACAAAACTTCTCTCTTTCGCAATCTTTTTACTGCTAGGAATAGAAGCTATTGATCTAGAGGTATTCCCATATATTTTGACGGCCACTCCAGTTTTAACTGAGTACTCTGGTCTAAATTTTTGATTTATTCTATCTGAATCAATTTTGGTCACTTTTTTTGAATAATATGAATCTAGATCAAACTGTTTACGCTCATAAGGCCTTCTATAAATTATCTTTCCGCCTGCGGTTGCTCCACTCTCCTTAGCGCTAACTCCATCCGCACTGCTAACTGAAGCAACTCCTCTGAAAATTGACTCTTCTCTTACGTTTTTTGTCTGCGCATACTTATACTCATCAGATAAAAATTTCGAAAACATCGATGAGATCTGTCCGTATGATTTCTCACCTATTCTAGTCGGCAACCGTGGAATACCTTTATCGTAGTTATTATCGACAAAAGAGAACTCGCTTCGTTGCAACGTAACTCCAAGATCGTCATGAATACTGTTTTTAAACTCAAATTTTCCATTTAATACTAAAAGCTCAGTTCTGCCAGCTAGAGGATCAAATGAGATCACGGCATCACCATGAGTATACGTAGAGATAGCATTCGAAGTTTGAAGCCGATAATTAACACCAGCATCAGTTCCAAATGACTGGATAAGCACATACCCTCTAAGAACTTCCAAAATTCCGTTATACATCTTTATCATTCCAGAACCAGCTAAATGATATTTGTGATCATGGAAATCCGAGAGTGATATCGTCGCTCCCTCTTCAGTCATAACAGTTGAAAAATCGTCGAGATAGTCACCTTCCCTTAGCTGTTTAGTAGCATCATTGAAAACGGAAAACGCATTTCCTGTAAGTTTACTTACAAGAACAAGCGGCTTCGCAGAAGCTTGCCCACAAAAAAATGCCATAGCACAAAAAATACTAGTTAGGCTTATACCTTTTAACAATCTCTTCATAATGTTTTCTCAGGATTTTCCATTCTGGAGTGTTACGATATTTCTGTCTAAACTCTTCAACAGTCTTAAAAAATGATGTTTTGTCTCCCATTTGCAATTTTGCTAAGGCCGTCCACAACTTTGCACCTCGATAATACTTTGATGCCGGATACTCAACAAGAATTCTATTCAAACCATCAACGGTCCAGTTATAATGACGTTTTGACTCGTAAGATGATACTCCAACTTGAAATAAAAACTGATCGTCAACAAACTCATGTGACGGAAAATACATTAAAAATGTTTGGAAAAATTGGGAAGCCTTTTCATAATTTTTATTTTCAAACTCTGTCTCTGCTACTGCTAACAATTGATTCGGTGTCCACTTATATGCTTCGTAATTTACATAATCGACTTTAATATTATCCAGTGCACCTACTGGGTTAATACCCTTAATACTCGCCACTTCTCTACCATTAACATCTTTAGCTCTTCCATTTTCACAACCAGCAAGATCATCTCGCAAAAAATTTTTATCTCTTTCTAAGCCAGATATTTTGCTCTCAAGTTCCATAATTTGCGAATGTAGCAACCGGTTTTTTTTCTCAAGTTCATAGGATACAACTTGGTAATGATTTACGTTTTTAGATTTTTCCTCAATACTCCTTGCAACCTCTGAAAATCGATCACACGAGATGGAAAACATCACAATCACAGCGCTCATAATTAAAGACGATACGTTTCTCATGAACTTATCTCCAGCTTAAAGTTCACACTCTCTCGTTAACCTGATCGGAAGTATCAGAAAAAACTTTAGGAAAAAGAT
>DYOQ01000017.1 GCA_020720455.1 Bdellovibrio sp. | reverse complement strand
AGTCAAAGGTGTCTCTGATAAATCCTTTCTGTTCCCGTTGGAACCAAAATCCTTGATCAACAATTTACACTGAATAAGAAGAGGGGTGAGTAGTTACAACTTAGATAAGTCTTAAAAAATCGTGCAAAATCGTAAAGAGGATTTCAATTGCGATTAAAACAATGATTATCCATTCGAGGGTCGAGGAGTATTTATGGTTTTGCTCATCTGCTAGCATGTGAAGAAGCTCTTGGATAATATCTAGCTTCTTATTTAAAACAATAGTCCTTGGGGCAACATCAAGATAGTTGTTCGTCATCTGATAAAATTTTTCTAGTTCAGGAAAGTCCCAGAAAAATTCAGGAGTATCGAGTAGGCCAGAGAGTAGGTGGATGTTGGCCTTTTCTAAAAAAAGCATTCCTCTAAATTTGGCAATACTTTTTCTGGTCATATTAACTCTTCCGGAGATGCTTAAGTTTCGTGGAATATGTTCTGTTTCATCAATGGCCTTTTGAATAGACATTTCAAAGGAAGAAAGCTTAAGTGATTGGGCCACCCCGTGTGAGATTGCAAATTTAATCATGGTATCATCTGAGTGTAGATAAATAGTATCTAGATTAATTTTTGTAGCATCAATATCTTCTTGAAGAACGTATGTGAGTTTATCTATCTCAATATCTTTAAGAGAGTTTACTTCGAATTGCCTGATTTTTTCTAAAACATTTTGTAAAATAATTGAGTCGCCACCCCAGCACACAATCACACCGTATGTGAAAATAAAAATGGTGCCGTTGCCGATGCTAAAATATGTGACATCTCTTACGGAGAAGAGCATGTATTGATACTCAAAACTTGCTTTTAATTCATCGATCTTAAAATATTCACAGGTGCAAAGGGCCTTTAGTTGTGACTTCTCCATAATGCTCCCATACTGCTACAGTAGTAGGTATTTACTTCTTAATTATAATTAATTTTGGAATTTTTGTTAGCGGGATTATAATACCTTGGAGTGAGTGTACGTAAAGCGGGTATATTACGTTAGGACAAATAATAGCGAAGTCCTTGAGCAAATTTGTTTGAAGTCTGGGACAAATGTTGGCCTAATCGCTCAACATTTGTCTGCTATGGCCTGTGAACTAAAGGAAAAATAATATGAGTATTTCAAACGTCGAACTTGTTCCAGTTTTGCAAACGGCAATCGGGCCAGTTATTCTTATTTCTGGCATTGGCCTACTTCTCCTAACAATGACTAATCGTCTCGGACGCGCTATTGATCGAGCAAGGAGCTTGAGTTCGTTGGCTTCTACAGAGGGTAAGCGTATTACCGATGAAGTGAAAATACTCTGGAGACGGTCACAATTGCTTCGAAGAGCGATACTACTTGCATCAATGAGTGTTCTTCTTACTGCGCTTTTAATTATAACGTTATTTGTTTCAGTACTTTTGAAAATTGAATTAGCACTTTTAATTAGCGCTATTTTTATTTTTAGCATGTGTGCTATTATTGGATCGTTAATCTATTTCCTAAGAGATATCAATCTTGCTCTTGAGGCATTAAAGCTTGAAATGCACCCTCTTGAATAGTTAGTAGTAAGTATGAATAAAATTGAAAAGACTATTAAAAATTTAAACAGTAATAATATGGATCTATTTCGATTTTTTTTTTTTTTACTTTTTCATAAAACTCCATTTTTAAATGCGTTATTTTATGAAAATCTATCAATTAAATTACGAAAGGCCACGATGCGGGGCAATGAGTGGATGTTATTTCATGAAAATAAGATGCGTTACCCCTACCCCTGGGTCTCAAATATTCTAGGCGTGAAAATGGTTGTAATCACTACGAAATTTCTAGTAATATTATTAAAATGATTACTTTTGAAAATATAACAAAAAATTTTAAACAGGATTTCTGGGCCAAGACGTTTAGAGCACTAGACAGTGTTAATTTTACAATTAAAGAGGGAGCACTAACAGGATTTCTTGGAGCAAATGGTGCTGGCAAAACAACCTCTATCAAAATAATGATGAAGTTTATTGGGGCCAGTGGTGGGGCCATTCTTTATGGTTCATCGCTTGGTAAAACGCAAAAAGATATTTTTTCCAACTTAGGTTTTGTTCCAGAAAGGCCATATTTTTATGCTCACCTAACAGGTCGTGAGTTTTTGTCGTTTGCTGGAGAGTTGTGCAATGTTAGCAAGAGTGATCTATCAAAAAATATTATTGTTTGGAGTGAACGTTTTCAAATAGCTCATGCTCTTGATAGGAAAATTAGAGGGTATTCAAAAGGGATGTTGCAAAGACTAGGAATAATTAGTGCAATTATTCATAATCCAAAACTTTTAATTTTAGATGAGCCGCTTTCAGGCCTTGATCCAGTCGGTAGAAAGGAGATTAAGGACTCGTTGGTGGAGCTACATAAACAGGGGAAGACTATTTTCTTTAGTAGTCATATTGTTTCTGATGTAGAAGAGATTTGCGAAAATGTTTTGGTATTAGAAAAAGGAACTGTCTTGTATGATGGAAGGGTTGATGAACTTATTTCGAAACATATGAACTCTGATTATGTGATAAAGCATAACGGAAATATAACGACTGTTTCTCAAGAACAAAAAGATCTGAAAATGAGAGAGTTAGTTGAAGCTGGGGCGATGATCGACTCACTAAGTCAAATGAGGCCTACGCTAGAAGAGATTGTTTATAAGATTCGAGGAAGATGATGGATAGTGTGGTGAAGAGCCTAATCGTTGCGAAATATACTTTTAATGAGATTATTAAAAGTAAAGTTTTGTATAACGTTCTTTTGTTAGGGCTTGGACTAGTCGTTGTTGCGATTGTTGCAGCAGAGCTTACTTACGGTGTTCCTGGAAGGGTGGCGATAGATCTTGGACTTGGGATGCTCTCACTTTCGGCAGTAGGTATAGCTATATTTATGGGTGCAGGCCTTTTGTCTAAGGAGATTGATAGCAGAACAATTTATATTATGCTCTCTCGTCCAATTAGTAGAGTATCTTTTATTGTAGGAAAACTTATAGGGATAGGCGCTGTTTTGTTGCTTAATATTTTAATACTAGCAATGATGACTATTTCGCTATACCTCTTTCTTGGTGGAGAACTAGATAGTTTAATTTTAATGACTGTGTTATTTTCATTTTTTGAAGCGTTGCTTGTTTTGTTTGTTGTTGTATTATTCTCGTTGATTACTAATAATTATTTGTCAGTAATCTTCACTCTTACAGTTTGGATAGTTGGCCATGCAATTAGTGAGACGCTGACAAATGTTTTTTCAAAAGGCAATCCAGTGCTGCATAAGTTGGTGATGATTGGGGGTATCGTATTGCCTAGTTTTGATAAACTTAATATTAAAGATTATGTAATTTATAAACAGTCTTTGCCAGTAGCGTACTTACTTAGTACAGCTGGCTACTCAATCTTATATCTTTTTATGCTTGGTTTTGTGATGTCAGTCATTTTTAAGAAGAAGAGTCTAGATTGAGTGTCATTACTTTTTTTTATGTTCTTGTATTTATCTTCGGTACGATGATCGGTAGCTTTTTAAATGTACTAATTTGTCGTTTACCTAAAGATGAAGATGTGGTTTTTAAAAGATCACACTGTACACAGTGTGGTGCTGTTCTGAAATGGTACCAGAATATTCCACTTGTCAGCTATCTTGTTTTAAGAGGGAAATGTGCTAAGTGCAAAGTTCATATTTCCATTCAGTATATTATTGTTGAGCTTATTATGGGCCTGGCCGCCATTTTAATTTTCGATGGAAAGATAGGAGTTGATAGTATTGCGCCTTTTTTGTTTAAGTTTAGTGTTGTCTCAGTTTTTATCGTTCACTTTGTTATAGATTTTAGACACAAAATTTTACCTGATTCACTGAATCTTTATTTGGCCATGATTTTTCTTGCATGGTCACTTCTTCATGAGTCGTTACTTTATTGGTTAGTTGGTGGAGCGGTTGGACTTTTGTTTCCATGGTTTGTTACTTGGATTTTTTACAAAGTAAGAGGAGTAGTCGGACTTGGTGGTGGTGATATAAAGCTGTTTGGCGCTTTAGGATTATATCTTGGTCCTCTTGGAATAATTAATAACATTTTTTTTAGTTGTTTTTCAGGCGCTATTCTTGGTGGAATATTTTTACTTGTAACGAAAAAAGGGCGCGATACACAGATTCCATTTGGGCCATTTATAATAGTTGTCGCTTTTGTTCAAATATTTTTTCCTGGAATAATAGAGTCTCTTCTAGAGTTTAAGTAATATTAATTACTTGATAATAATTGGTTCGATCAGCTATAATCTTTATATGGCGGCGCAAAGTATTAATGATTTGATTGATGATTTAAAGGATCGGTTTAATTTAGGTTCTTCTGAGTTATTTGGTCTAGATATTGGAAATAGCTCAGTAAAACTTATTAAACTTGAACAGAGTAAGGGTGAGTATAGAGTTGTCTCTTATGCAGCCGCTGAGTTTCCAGAAGGTACGATAAGTGAAGGAAACATTAATGAAGAGACTGTAGTTGTAGATGCAATTAAAGATATAGTTAAATCGTCAAAAGTGTCGTGTAATAATGTTTGTGCAGGCGTTGCAGGAAATGGTGCCATTGCAAAAAAACTTCAAATTAATGATGGGGCCCAAGATGAAATTGAAGATCAGGTCGCATGGGAGTTAGAAAGTTTTTTGACTTTTGATACGGAAAAAGCTGTGTTCTCTTATGACTTGTTAGCAAAAGATGAGAGTGGTGGTTTGGAGGTGATGGGCGCTGCTGTTAGCAGAGATACTGTCGACAAATATAAGCATATTGTAAGATCTGCTGGTTTATCATTAAAGGTTTTAGATTTAGATTCTATAGCTCTTGCAAACATTTTTTTTCATATTTATGAAGATGCACTTACTGATAGCGATGATTCATGGTTGTTGCTTGATATCGGTTCAAGTATAACCAATTTTATAATTGTTCGCTCTGGCGCGATAGTATTTAGTAAAGATATCAATGTTGGAAGTATGGCAATGACTGAAGAGATTCAGCGTCAGATGGGTTTAAATTTTGCAGAAGCTGAAGACTTGAAGGTTACGTATGATAGTAAAGGAAATTTGCCGGAAGAGATTTTAGATATTATTAGTGGTGTTGCGGAGGTATTTTTTAAAGAGTTAAAGAGTACTTTGGAGTTTTACAATAGCTCCTCTTCCGATGATTCACTAACAAACTGTTATGTCACAGGTGGTGGCGCTCAGACGCCAGGTTTAGTTGA
The DNA here is from genome assembly GCA_020720455.1 of Bdellovibrio sp. Lineage (GTDB taxonomy): Bacteria > Bdellovibrionota > Bacteriovoracia > Bacteriovoracales > Bacteriovoracaceae > DYOQ01. The sequence goes on along the minus strand of DYOQ01000017.1, from coordinate 44,321 downwards.
TGGAATTTCAGAAGCACTTGGATTAAAAGCAGAAGTGCTTAATCCATTTAATAGAATAAAAATAGATGAAAAAAAATTTGGCGAAAGAGTAGTCAATGAAATTGCCTATACGTGTATTGTAGCAATGGGCCTAGCGATGAGGAGGGTTGACGAATGATTCGAGTAAATCTCCTCGGGAAGAAAACTAAATTTAAACTTCCGAAAGTTTTGGGGATAGAACTTGCTAACGTTAGTATGATTGGATGGATAGTTGCACTTGTGATTTTCTTTGTTCCAGAAATGTTCGTTGTTCCATTCTTTGAAGGTGAAGTGGTCGTTATTCAGACAGAGCTAGGCAAGGTAGCAGGTGAAGCAAATCAGTTAAAAGATGAGATTAGAAGAGAGAGGCAGACTCAAGATGAGATTGAAAAATTTGAACAAAGAATTGAACTTTTAAAAAAACGCGGGGAGCAGGCTCAGGAAGTAATAAATCGAAGAACCAACCCGATGAATTTATTGTTACATATTGCTAGAAATATTCCAGATGACCTCTGGATTGATTCCATTATTATTCAAAATAAAGATATTGAGATTAAGGGTGGAGCTGCACAATATGCGAGTATTGGAAGTTTTAAAGATGGTGCAAATGCCTCTATATATTTTAATCAATCGCTGACATTGCCTGATTTTTCTACCAAAGAGGTAATGGGTATTGGAAATAAGTCAGTAAGGGAAGAGATATTTACAATCAAGGGAACTATTAACAGATATGAGTAAAGGTTATTTTATTTGAGTACTTTAGTTAAGCTTTCACATTTCGGGCTAATTCTTTATGCTGGGTGGTATTACTATACTATGTGGGAGGCGAATGAAAATAGGAAGCTTGAGCTAAATGATCAGATGGCGATTCAGCGATCTTCAATTAAGGAAAACCAGAAAAAACTAGAAAAAATAAAAGCCTTTAAAGATAAACTTGAAGAGGCCAAAGAGCGTGTAGAAAAGGTTGCTCAAGAGGTTGAGGCGTTACAACGGAAACTCCCAGAGACAATTTCTGATACGGAAAATAACCAACTGTTTATAAATATTTCTAGAGATATTAAATTTAGAGATACTAAACTCAGTCCGGGGCCTGAGGCCACAGTGGATTTTTATGTTTCAAAAAAATATAATGTAAAAGCTTCTGGTACGTTTATTCAGATACTAATTTTCTTTGAAAAAATTGGCGAACTAGAGAGAATTTTTAATATAAGCACAGTTAAAATTACTCGGGCCAGTGGTCGTCGAGGAAGATTTCAAGTGATTGACTGTGAGTTTGAAATAGAAGCATACAGATTTAATCCAATGTTTAAAGAGAATAGAGGAATTGATGATTTAGTTACGGCGGAGGAATCTGATCAAGATAATGGTGGAACAGAAAAAGGAAAGGGCAAAAGGAGAAAAAAAGAGTGAAATTAGTATTTAGTGCACTCATTATTATAATGCTTGTCCCGGTCTTGTTCGCACAGGATGATGAGGCCACAAGTACTACTGCAACACTAGAAACTGTCGAGGCAACGGATGTTAATGTTGTTGTTGAAGAACCTAAGGTAATAGAAACCCCGGCCCCAGAACCTACTCCAGCTGAGATTAAGAAAGTGCACGAGTCGAATACATTTCTTAATGTGAATACTAAAATAAAAAACCCGATGGATTTACGAGACCCGTTTAAGAAAAAAGCATTCAATGTTGATAAGAAGAAAACAGATTGGGAAGCAGGATTTATGGAAAAATCAAAAGGATTTTTTTCAAATATCGATGATATTTCTAATGTCCCCCTCTCAAATATTTATGTGGTTGGAATTTTAATGGGAAAAACAAGACGAGCACTGGTAAAGGTCGGAAATGATCCAAAGTCTTTATCTGGACAAGCCTATATACTGAAAGAGGGTATGAAGCTTGGTGAAGATGAAGCGGAGCTTAAGGCCATTTTACCTGGAGGAATTGTACTCGTTCAAAAGATAAAAAATATTTATGAACAAGATGAATATTTAGAGACGGTCATTCCGTTGATTACTGAACAACAATAAAGCCGCTTGGCGTTACATGCAAACTATTGTAGCACCTAATTATTTCATGTGATATAATGATGTTAAGTTATCATACCTTACGGATGAGGTTGTATGAGAAAAGGAATTTTTGTTTCACTATTTTTACTTGCGCCACTGCTTAATGGATTTAGTTCAGAACTAAAAGACATAAATTTTTTCCAACGTGGTGAAATTAGCAAAATAGATTTAACGTTCGACGAAGAAGGAATTAAAGCAGAAAAATTCCAAGTCACAGACGACAAGCAGATTATTATTGATCTTAAGAATGTTGTTGCAAGTGATAAAGTGGTAAGAGCGTTTGATACATCGGAGTTTAGTGGTGCGATTGTTTTTGTTTCTGCTTACAAAAAACCAAATAGCAAGAACGATCTTAGGCTAACGCTTCAGCTAAGAGATAATGCAAGATCTATTTTAACGACTAATAAAAATGTTATATCAATAGCGGTAGAAAATAGGTTTGGAGTTTTTACACAGCAACAGATGGAATCAAATGTTGCATTTAGCGATGAAGATTCAAAGGAAGTACAAGATAGCGTAAATGTTCCAAGTAGTGGTTCGATAGATGATATTTTAACTAACCTAACTCTTTCTGGGCGCAAGAGATATATTGGGAAAAAGGTATCTTTTAATATTAAAGATACAAAAGTTGAAGATATTTTAAAAATGATAGCAGACTCTTCTGGATTTAATATCATCATTACAGATGAGGTTAAAAATAGTAAGCCTTTAACGCTGAATCTTACAAATATTCCCTGGGATCAAGCACTGGACACTATTTTAGAACTTAACAAGCTCGTCGCTTATAAGAATGGAAATATTTTGATGATAACCACTCTTGAAAAAGCGACCGAAGCAAAAGTAGATGAGCTTCGAGCACAAAGTGTAGCAATCAGAGAAGAGCTGCTTGTAACGAAAGTTTTTCCTCTGAGTTACGCAAAACTAGAAGAGATTCAACCCACTTTAGAAAAATATTTGACTGTAGGAAGAGGTAATGTGTCTATAGATAAAAGAACTAATTCATTAATAGTTAGAGACACAGAAAAAAATATGGATAAGATCCAAAAAGTAATTAAGGTTTTGGATACTCAAACTCCACAGGTGTTGATTGAAGCAAAAATTGTCGAGGTGAGTGAAAATCATTCTAAGAATATTGGTTTTTTGTCTGATGCTGGAAGTAATAAGGGTATTAGTTTTGGTTATGATCCTTTAACTAGTGGTAGTTCCTTGGCAGCTCCTGGTGGATCATTTAGTTTTGCTACAGCTGGGCCATCTGCAATAGGATTAAATGTTTCTGCGTTTAAGCGGCTAACTAATTTAAATTTTCAGTTGAGCTTAATGGAGACAGAAGGAAAAGGGCGAGTAATTTCTAGTCCTAAAGTTGTAACTAGTAATAACGTTGCAGCAAACATTTCAAGCAAACACACAATTTATTATCAGGGTGCCCAAGATCAAAATGGGGCATTTACCTGGCAATCTTCTGATGCTGTATTAGAGTTGAAAGTTACACCTCATATAACTAGTGAGGGATCAATTGTAATGAATGTAGATGTAACGAAAGAGGAGTTTCAAAAATCTGCGATTGCAGGAGCACCTAATGATAAATATTCTAGAACTGTTAAGACTGAAGTTCTTGTCGATAATGGCTCAACGGTTGTTATAGGTGGTGTCTTCAGATATAAAAAAGAGGAGTCTCACGCGGGAATACCTTTTTTAAAGGATGTTCCAATTATCGGTTGGTTTTTTAGAAGTAGTTTTAATCCGAGTGAAGAGAAGTCTGAGTTGGTTATATTTATTACCCCAAGAGTTATAAACCAGGAAGCGGCCGGTTTAACAGAAAGGCAGTAAAAAATAGATGATGAAGAAAGAGATAACATCACCACTTCTACTTAAATTTTTAAAAGCGTACGAGCGTAATCCTCATTCGAGAGTTTTTGCACCACTTGCCGAGCATTATAGAAAAGCAGGGATGGTTGATCAGGCGATAATCATTTTAAAAAAAGGGATGAGGGTTCATCCGGAATATGCACTTGGACATCAAACATATGCGGCATGCTTGTTAGATAAAAAAAGATTTAAAGATGCTTACGAGACACTTCTCCCATTCGTAGATAAAAATCGAGATAATACAAAGCTACAAGAGCTGTTTGCAGATGTTTGCTACACTCTTGGATATTTTGATTTGGCCCTAGAAACTTATAAGTACCTACTTTTTATAAATCCTAAAGATAGTTTAGCAAAGAGTAGAGTTGGAGAGTTAGAAGATAGAATTATTACCAAGTTTCAAATTCCAAGGAGTGAGCATCTTGAGGGGGTTCCCGATTTTGAAGATGAAGATGTTGCAAGTTCATTCGTTGCTCCGTTTAAAGTTGATAATTTATCGGGCGGGCCATTGGATGATGATATTGATGGTTGGACACAAGTTGATTTTCAGTCAGACAAAATTGGCCCTTCCCCAGTTAAAAATGATATCTCATCTTGGAAGGTAGAACATGAAATAATTGAGAATAGTGATATTGGTGACGACGTAGATATAACCCCGACCACCCTTTCTCCATCAGTGGCGTCTACTTTAGATGATGGTGATTTTAAGTTTGAATTAAATAAAGAATCAGACAAGAACTCAGAAGAAGATGATTTTTCTGTAAACACACCGGTGGTTACTCACACGCTAGTTGATCTGTACTGTGCTCAAGGACACGTAGAAAAAGCATATGATCTCATAAGTAAAATTTTAGAGCTTAATCCTACGGATGAGAACACGTTAAAGAAACATGAGGAGATCAAATTACTTTTAGGAAAAGATAAGAAGAGCAGAAGTGTTCCTAGAGTTCAAGAACTAAAACCTAGCGCGAAAGAGATTGTGAAAGAGATAGTTAATGAGTTTGCAGATGAGGTTGATTTAGATCCTCAAGATGGACATGATGCCCTCATGTCTCATTTTGATAGATCTGTCAGTGAAAAATTATCTTTTGCGATAAATGATGAAAGTGAGGAGTTGAGTTTGGCCGTTGATAATTCTCAAGAAATGTTAGTAGCTAAGGTTGAATCTATATACCAAGATTTTCTAGACGGATTGTCGCGCAGGGCAATGATTATAAAAAATTCCCTTAACAGTTAAGACAAATTCTGCTATTTCCATGAAAAGGAGATTTTTTGAAAAAATTTTTAATTATCAATGGTCCAAATTTGAATATGCTCGGACTAAGAGAACCTGATGTTTATGGTTCGCTTACGCTTAATGAAATAATTGCTCATACAGAAACAAGAGTGAAGGATTTTGGATTTGATCTTAATGTTGAATGGTATCAATCTAATATTGAGGGTGAGATTGTCTCTAAAATACAATCGGCCTTGTCTATAGATATTACTGCTTTGATTATTAATCCTGCTGCATACTCACATACGAGCGTTGCAATTCTTGATGCTTTGAAAATTGTAAAAAAACCGATTGTTGAAGTTCACCTGAGTAATACAAATAAAAGAGATGAATTTCGTCAGAAAAAATTGACGGCAATGGCCGCTGACGTAATAATAGAAGGCCAAGGGAAAAATAGTTACTTACTTGCGTTGTTGTCGCAGCTCTTGTAAAAAATATGATTTTTGAGGGAAGATTTTATGTATAAGACGACTGATTTTAGAAGAGGATTGAAAATTGAACTTGAAGGTAAACCTTATGTTATCGTTTATTTTCAACACGTAAATCCTGGAAAGGGTTCTGCGTTTGTAAAAACTAAACTTAAAAATTTGCAGACAGGTCAAGTGTTAGAACGGACATTTAAGGCCGGCGTTGATACTGTTAATAAGCCTGATATGGAAGAGAGAGAGATGAATTATATGTATCCAGATGCAGAAGGGTATTTCTTCATGGATCAAACTTCTTACGAAACAATTCATCTTACTAAGGATCAAGTTGGAGACGTAGCGTATTATCTTCAAGAAGGTATTACGTTAACAGTGCTTTATTTTAATAGTCTCCCTATTGCGGTTGAGGCTCCAAATTTTGTTGAGTTAAAAGTAACAGAGACAGATCCTGGGTTAAAGGGGGATAGTGCTGCTGGTGGAATGAAAAAGGCAATCATGGAAACTGGGCTACAAATTAGCGTTCCTCTTTTCATTAAAGAGGGTGAGTTATTAAGAATCGATACTAGAACTGGCGAATATATAGAAAGAGTTAAATAATCGAGGTTCCAATGGATATAAAATTAATTGAAAAATTTATTGAACTTGCTAAGAATTCAGGTGTTAGTGAGTTAGAGTATGAGTCTAAAAAAACTGGTGATAAGATCTCTGTCTCATTTCCTTATGCAGGGTCATCTCTTGCTCAGCAGATGCCAATGCTTGCAAACAATGGGCCTGTTGTTACTGGGAAAGTTGAGAATGTCGAAAATAAACTTCCAGCTCACTCAGGGTTGAAAGAGATTACCTCTCCATTTGTCGGTACGTTCTATAAATCTCCATCGCCTGATGCCGAGCCTTATGTCTCTGTAGGAAAAAGAATTTCCGATGGACAAGTCCTTTGCATTATCGAGGCGATGAAGATTATGAATGAAATAGAGTCTGATATTTCAGGTGAAGTAGTGGAAGTCTGTGTAGAGAATGAGACTTATGTTGAGTTTGGCCAGGTTCTTTTTAGGGTTAAACCTTAATCTGGGGATTTTGTTGTGGGCTTTAAAAAAATATTGATTGCCAACAGGGGTGAGATTGCAGTTCGAATAATTAGAACTTGCAAAGAGCTCGAGATTGATACTGTCGCAGTACATTCAACTGCGGACAATGATTCTCTTCACGTTAAGATGAGCGATGAATCAGTTTGTATAGGTCCAGCAAAATCGGCTCAGAGTTATCTTAATATAAAATCAATTCTTTCCGCTGCTGAAATTACTGGGGCCGATGCTATCCACCCAGGATTTGGTTTTCTTTCAGAAAATAAGGAGTTCGCTGAACTTTGTTCGAAGTGGAATCTTTGTTTTATAGGCCCAAGTCCAAAATGCATTGAGCTTCTTGGCGATAAGATTGTCTCTAAACGAATTGCTGAAGAGGCCGGATTACCTGTACTAAAACCTATTCAGGTTAATGGTAGAAGCAATCAAAAAATTTTAGATGATGTTTTAGAGATGGGTTTTCCTGTTTTAGTAAAATCTTCTGCTGGAGGCGGTGGAAGGGGTATGCAAAGAGTTGATAATGAGAAAGATATTATTAGTATAATTGCTAGACTTAAAAAAGAGGCTGCGGCCGCGTTTGGAGATGATACACTTTTTATAGAGAAATATATTGTAAGACCTCGACACGTTGAGGTGCAGATTTTAGCAGATAAGCATGGCAATGTTATTCACCTTGGAGAGAGGGATTGTACAATTCAGCGAAGGTATCAAAAAGTTATTGAGGAATCTCCATCGATGGTGCTAAGTGATCAAAGAAGAAAAGAGCTTTGTGACTCTGCTGTGAGGCTAGCAAAACATGTTGGATATGATTCCGTTGGTACTGTTGAATATTTATACGATATGGATGAAGACAAATTTTACTTCATGGAGATGAATACAAGAATACAGGTTGAACATCCTGTATCTGAGCAAAGAACAAGTATCGATTTAATATCTGAGCAAATTGCTTCAGCAAATGGTGAGCAATTAAAATTTAAGCAGGAGGATATTAAATTCTGGGGACACGCTATAGAGTGTAGAATTAACGCTGAAGATCCTAAAACGTTTATGCCACGACCTGGAAAAATTAAGCATTATTATAGGCCAGGTGGTTTAGGTGTTAGGGTCGATGATTTTATTTACACTGGATATCAAGTCTCCCCGTTTTATGATTCGATGCTAGCAAAAGTTATAGTTTTAGCAAAAGATCGACATCATGCAATTCTTCGAATGAAACGTGCCCTTTCAGAGATGATTGTTGACGGAATTTCTACCAATATAGAGTTGCATCAACGAATCTTGGACGATGAAGATTTTAGAGGCAATAATTACGCTACAGACTTCCTTCTTCGTAAAATGAAGTAAAATTAAATTAGTACATTCATAACTATACCGACTTGTTTTGGTCGGCCATGTTAATTTGCTCAAGGGGGAGATGATTTGCAAAATTCAATATTGATTGCAGCTCAAAATTTTTTGAGTGAAAACAAATTTCAAGAAGCGATTACCTCACTTTATGAATTAGCATATGACGGTGGAATGAGCTGCGATGATAGAGTGGCCGCATATAAAGAGTTAATTAGGATTCATGAGCTTGTTGTGAGTGATAAAAAAATTATTGCTCAAACGATGATAGACTTAGCGATAGTTTTTAAAGAGACAAAAAACTATTTCGAAGCAAGAGATTATTTGCAAAAAGCTAAGTGTTACATAACCAGAGATGATCATGCGTTGTATGGGGGTTGCCTGTTAAATATCGTCGATTGTTTGGTGCGCTTGAATCAAATTGATAGATATACTGATACTATATTTGATTACTTAGATTTTTTAGCATTAAGAAGAAAATCTAAACAAGGTATAAAAACTTTACGATTCATTAGTGCTACTGAAAATGTAAATGCAAAGAATATCTATAAGAAATATTCATGTATTTTTCTTTCTCAGGAAGAGTGCTTTGATAAAGTTGCAGAGATGCTTGATGATGAAGAGACGCCTGCTTGGTGGAGTCTAATCGAAAAAGAGGTGCTTGGAACAGATATCGCTGAGTTGTATAGGATAGTGTTTTTGTATCATGCAATTAATTATAGAAAGAAACTGCTAGAGAGTATTTCTGTAGTATCAGGTCAGTATGTCGTAAGCTTATGCCAAGAGATGTATCATTATGCATTTGAGGGTGTTGCGTGTTTTCCTAATGACCAGAAATTATCGAAACTTGTTGCCGAGTTATTAAGCGAGCAAAGATATATTTCACTTAAGCGTTCTTTACAGAGTGTTAGTGAGGTTGCGGTACATACGTCGCATAAAGTTCAAAAAGATATCGTCTCAATCGTGGACCAAGTTATTCGCGAAGACGATGCTTCATTGGTAACAAGAGATGCTCATGATATAGCTCTTGAAAAGTATGTTGAGTATATGAGTGAGCGTACACTGATTGAATCATATCGAGATATAATTGTTTCGCTTGTTATGCTAGAAAGTTACACGGCAGCACTTGGAGTGATTGCAAGGTTGGAACCTCTCCTCGTGGGTGATGAAGATGTAGCGCTACTTGCCTATTTAAAAGTAGTGGTGCTTTATAGAGGGGGTAATGCTAGGGAGGCCATGTCACTAATTGATTTTGCATGTAAAGAGCGAAGTATGCGAGAACACTCCATTGCTGATTTGATGTATATTAAAGCTGAAATATTGAAAAATTTTGGGAAAAACAGAGAAGCTTTGCAAGTTTATAAAGAGATACTAAAGAGTAAAGATCATAGACTTGTAAGACAGAGGATAAAAGAGATTGAGAGGCGCTAATAAAATTATTGCTACATTTTTCTTAATCGTTATTGTGAGCTTCGTTTCGCTTGGGCAGCTTTTTCAAACAAAGCTATTTTCTAATTTTATTTCAAAAAAAATTAATAGTTTGTTGGGTGAAAGTCAGAGCATGAATTTTGGGTTTGAAAAAATTGGGCTTAGTTACTTTCCTCCTGGTATCGATTTTTACAATGCTTCAGTCGAAACGTCGATAGATGGTATCGGACGAATCAGTGGTGAGTTTGAATTGGTTGAGGTTGGTTTTGGAATTCAAGATATGCTAGCTAGTAAAATTTCTGCTGGTAGCATTACTATGCATGGGGGGTCTCTCAAGTTAGATGTTATTAGTTTGCTAGAAAAAAACAGTACCGAGTTAAAGTCTCAAGTTAAAATAAATGAGCAAGTAGATAATGTTTTGCAGAAAGTAACAAAAGACTACTCTTCTTGGAGAAAAAGTAGAGTGAGAGCACTTTCATTTCAGGGGGTAGAGTTTATTTTTAGTAAACGTAATGATGCCTTTGTGGCAAAATCATTGCAAATAGAGATTGGCAGGTTCTTCACTAACGTTAAAGGTTTGGTATACAACAAACAACAAATTGGCTCAAAAATTGATTTGTTAAATATGCTTCAAGTTGTTGATGAATTTAATTTCGACATATCTATAGATCGAAAGGCCGTCGATATTAAAAAGTTTAACATTGTTTCGCGTAGTAGCGCTATCGGTGTGAGCGGTTCACTGCTGGTTCATCCAGATGGAGGGGCGGATTCTAAAATAGTTGTTAATGTTATTGGTGGCGTCGGTGAGTTGTGTGAGCACATAAATAAATTTGATAACATAAACGAGATAGGTTTTAAAAATATTAAACATGTTTGTTCAAATATTGATGATGGACATTTGTCGTTTGATATTGGAGTTGCGGGCCCATTAGATGCATTAGTAGCTACAGTTTATATTAAAGGAAAAAAAATCACTTCAACTGTTGCCAAATTTGACGACTTTGAAATGAAGGCCATTATAAAAGATGGTGCTGCATCGCTTGAGGGTGCTGTTTTCAAGATAGATGCCGGCACCGTAAAGATTTTACGGCCAGTTCAGGTGTATAGTCGAGAGAGTGGAATTGTTAAGAGCTTGGCTCTTGCACTAAGTCTTGAAACGGTAACATTTGCCAATATGTTTTATGATCCCCAGAATCAACTTGATATAATAAAAGGAAATATTTCAGGAGAAGTCGATTTTGTTTACAATGATCAAGAAAAATTCTTTTTTATTAAGAGTGGAGCAGTCGTTAGAGATTTTAAACTTCTCGATTATAAAACTAAGGGCGTGATCTTAGAAAATAGTATGATTACATTTAATTCGGCAAAACTCCAGCTTCTTTCTGAAGGAAACAAGTTGGTTGATCTTAATGTAGATTTTTCATTTAAAAATTCACGAGTGGTAGCGACTGGTATTATATCGAGTGACAGAATTGATATTACATCTAAAGAAAATATGATCGATTTAGAAAAATTTGGAGCGATTAGTGGGACTATGTTATTTGGTGTTGGTGAAGTTCCTTTTTCTGTGCGTGGCCCATATGACGATGTTGTGTTGACGTTTAATCCGAAGGTTTCAAATTTTTCTTTACTTGGTCTTGGCCTTGGAACAATTAATGGAAGCGTCTCATATGGATTAAAAAATTCTAAATTAGAATTTGATGTCTTAGGTTCTTTTCAGCAGACAGAGTATGACTCTTCTGGCCACGTAGATTTAAATAATGAGTTGCTTTCAATAGAGGCAAACATTAAAAAAACGAGCTGGGAAGATTCTCGGAAAATGTTTGCGGCTTTACTGCCACCAGAATATGAAGCGATGTACTCAAAGTTTAGTCTGGATTATGCTACGAGGTTCAAAGTGATTGGACCAATAGATGAGTCTAAAATGACGATCCATGGATTGTTAAAAGGTCGTAGACTTAAAGCATTTCACGAGGGCGCAGAGTATGTTGAGACGAAGTTTAATTACCGTGATAACGTAATAAAGTTAACCGATATTGTTGCGATGAAAAGAAATGGTAAGCTTCAAGGTAATGCGCTTTATGATGCGAATAAGAAATATGTTGAATACGATGTAACATTAAATGGTGGTCATCTTCGTGATCTTGAGTCATATGCTACGCTTAAGTTAGGGTATGACGGACAAGTCACAGGTGCATTCCACGGAAATGGCAATATCCTCGACTTTACCTCAAGAATGGATTTGAAGGTGACAAGTGGAGAGATAAATGGAACTAGTGTTGGTGATTCTCTTTTGACTGTTTATAGTGACTCATCAGATTATTTTATTAAGGGTGATCTTGTCGGTGGGATTATTGAGCTTGATGCAAATATCAACTTGAAAGAACCAACAGAGAAATCGTACGTTAAATTAAATGTTGAAAGCAATAATATGAATGTGATTGGAGGGCTGCTCTCTGATCATAATATGATCAATCCTCTAGTTAGAGGTGTTTTAAAAGGAAGTTTGGAAAGTCATTTTACCGTTGATCGTTGGAGACAGTTAGATTTGCATGTACGTGTTAATGCATTTGAATTTTCAAATGGAAATTATCATTTGGCCATTGATAGTGGCAAAAATTATCTGAATGTCAAAAATGGTATAATTGATACTTGGGATATTCGTGTTAGTGGAGATGCTGGTGCAGAGGTAGTATCACTTGGTTTGGGAGCGCTTGAAAAAGATTTCAGCGTAACAACAGAAGGAAATCTTGATGCTTCTTTGCTAGAGTTGATAACTCCAACAATTAAACAAGGTGTTGGAAAAATTGGATTTCGAAATCTTATAAAAGGTCGAGTTGATAAAGTTGTGCAACATTTGGATGTGTTAGGAAGAGATGTGATTTTGCAGGTTGCGGGTCTTCCTGGGGTAATTGAAAATTCTGACTTTGCATTTTCGGTAGTAAATGATGAGTTATTTATAAAATATGCTTCTGCGACTTATGGTAAAGGCAGGTTGACCGTTGATGGCGGAGCAAAATTTTCGGTTCCATTTCCTGCTGTCGACCTAAAGATGGTTGCAGATGATTGTAAGCTGTTGATTGGGAAAGATAGTAGTTTTGTAATGTCAACGAATCTTAACATGAGGGGAGATACTGTTCCATATAAGATAACCGGAGACGTTACTGTTGAGTATGGCCAGATAAAAGATTCGCTTGATGAACTGTTTCGCAATGAAATTAAAAATGTTGAGGTCGGAAGATTTGCTCCAAAACGTGAGGGGAGAAGTAGTGGCATTGATAGATTTGTAGCTGATGTTGAGGTTAGAATACAAGATACAATCTCGATTAAAAATGGTTTTGCATCGGTTTTTCTTGGTGGCGGTGTCGTCGTCAGGGGTAGTATGGAAACCCCTCTGTTAGCTGGTGAGATAACAGTCGCTCCTGGAAATAGTAAGTTTTTCTTCAAGGGGCACGAGTTTAATATTAAAGAAGGGACAATTGTTTTTGATGATAATAGAGTTAAGCGTTTTCCGAGTGTTAGTTTTTCAGGTGTGGCCAAAATTGACAGGTATGATGTTACAGTTAAAGTCGTTGGTCGAGTAGATGATGCGACAGTATTATTATCATCAGAGCCTCTGCTACCAAAAGAAGATATATTGTCATTGTTAGCAATTGGAGTCACCTCTGACATGACAAAAGAGTTACATGACGATGATATTAAATCGGTTACGTCCCTTGGTATTGGAAGCTTGCTTGTTGATCAACTAAAGCTTAATCAGAAGTTGAATGAGAAACTTGGTGTTAAAGTTAGCGTTCTTCCAGAGTACGCAGAAGATGATAGTAGTATGCTTGAAAGCCAAAAAACAGGAAAGGCGCAAATGAGACTTAAATCTGCAACTAAAATTAAACTAAAGAAGGCCATAAGTAGAAAAATCGATGTCTCAGTATCAAGTGTAGTTGGAGGAACCATGAGAGAAAAACAAGAGATGAATGTAGATTTAAAAATTAGCGACAAGGTAAAATTGCAAGGAGTATATGAAATTAAATCTGAAGATGAGATGGATCGTGAGTCGACGTCATCGGTAGGCGCTGACTTTAAGTTTGGGTTTGATTTTTAATGATATGATAAGATTGCTGTGTAATATATTTTTCTCGATATTAGTGTTTGCGGCCCTTGCAAATGATTCGGAATCGTTCGATAGGGATAAGTTTAAAGTCGATTCTGTTTATGTCGATTGCGAGGATAGCCCATACTGTATTCGCTTCAAAGAGAAAGCTGCTGAGCACATAGCAAATAAAGAGCACAGATTTTCTGAGCTTAAGAATGAGCTCAGATCGTTGCTCTACGATTTTACAATTATAAAATTCAAATATTCGCTGTATAAAGAAGGGGGTAAGATAAAGTTGGATTTATCGTTAGAATTTAGACCGGTAATAGGTAGTGTTGATATAAAGACTCCTGTTGTTGTTGATGTGAAGCAACTCACTCCTATTTTAAATATCAAAAGTGGAATGCTCTATGACCAAGAAGATGTCTCAAAGGGTGTTCTTGCGATAAAGCAGTGGTACCTCGATCAAGGGTATATAAATGTTGTGGTTGAAAGTAAGGTAGATATAGAAAACGGCATGGTAAATATACTCTATACAGTACAACATTCTGGAGCTGTTAAAATAAGTGGTGTGTCAATAATTACCGATAATGAAAGCATGAGAAAACGGCTGGATAGAGTTTTCTTTGATTACGCAGGCAAAAACTGGAAAAAGCTCGACGTGAAACTTGCAGTAGATAAAACAGTTGAAATGTTGATGGCCGATGGATATTTACTCGCTTCAGTTGAAAACTTACCTGGACTATTAACAGTTGAAGACGATGTTAAGGTGGTTAAGTTGCGGGTGAGGGTTATCCCTGGCCCGCGAATTGCACTCAGTTTTTTCGGAAATGTATTAGTTGATGATGAAAAACTTAAAGTTGTAATTAAGAAAACTTTACGAGATCGAGGAGTGAAAACATCAGATGAGGATGTTGTTAGGACAATCGTAGACGAGTATAAAGATAGTGGCATATATAATACTATTCCGACATTTAGAGTTTTAGAGGGAGTTGATAGTGATGGCCTAAAATTTAAAAACTATATGTTCAATATTGTTGAAGGTAGTTTTGTAAAGGTTAGCGAAATAAAATTCACTGGAGTTAGTAGTGAGGAACAGGAGATGTTTACTGACTACTATTATGAAAAGGGGTCAGACTTGGCCATTGTAAATCGTTTGGATGAGAAATACCTCGAGAGATTCACTAAACAGTTAGAGCAAAAAATGTTTGAGACAGGGTTTGTTAGAGCTCTTGTTTCACAACCTCGTGTCGTTTGGAGTAAAAATGGAGTTGTGGTCGAGTACGAAGTTGATAAAGGTCGGAAATGTTATATCGATGGTATTGATACAGGTCGCAGTGCTCCTAAAGATTTAGTAAAAAAGATTTTAAGCAAGTTAAGTAACAAAATAGGAGGTGAGCTAAATCTCGTTTTATTGCAAACAGACTTAGATCTTGCTTTGGAAATTGCTAAAAATGATGGGTACTTGTTGGCAGAGATGTTAAATGGTGAGACAGGGGAAGTTGTAGAGTATAACTATAATTTTTCCAAAGCTAAGCTACATTTTTCGTTGAAGCTTGGCCCTAAAGTAAAACTAAGAACAGTTATTGTTTCAGGTAATGTCGAAACGAAATCTGAAGTGATTACTCGATCGACTAACTTAAATTTCGGTGATGTTATTTCACAAGAAGAGATTGAGAAAATAAAAAGACGACTAGTCTCGCTTGGAATTTTCTCTGTAGTAGAGATTTCTCCTGTCGTCGTTAATAAAGATAATTCTAAAAATGAAACTGAGGCTGAAGCTGAAGCTAATTTGGTGATATATGTAAAAGAAAAAAACTTTGGTGCTGTTGAGATCGCTCCAGGGTATCGAACTGATATTGGTGTTAAGCTTTCGTCACTTGTCACATATAGCAATGTTGGCGGAATGAACAGAGTGTTGTCCCTGAAGGGTATGTTAAATGATAGGCTTGATTTCGATAGTTTCGATCAGAGACGTCAGATCGAACAAGTGCGCAGACTTGAGTATATGTTTAACGTTGGATATGTGGAGCCCTATCTATTTGGATATGAGCTAGTTGGTGAGTTGTCTGCCTCTGGAGATAGAAAAAGATTTTACTCGTTTGATGCAGATATTTTTAGATTTTCTGGAAGTGTTCATAAAAATTTATCAACTATTTTTTCAACCTCGTTGCGTTACCAGTTTGAGAGTATTCGACAGTTTGATGCTACGGAGGAGAAGGATTATGGAATGTTTAAAATCGGTGGTGTCATGGGATCATTATCGATGGATCTTCGCAATGATGGACTAAATCCTACATCGGGCCTTTTTATGGGGGTTTCATACGAAGTTGCTAATCCATCATATGGAGCAATGGATGATTCTAACTTGGTTGTGGACTATACTCGTTTGATCAGCAGAAATAAGTTGTATATTCCTTTTGGAAAAAATTGGACGACTGCTTGTTTTGCATCAGTAGGTGTTGAGAAAAACTTGGCCAGAGATGTTAAACGTGGGACAAGTGGCGAAACTCTTTATGATGAAAGTGGTGATGTAGAAACTAATGGTTATATTCCAAGCGTAAAGGTTTTTCGAATTAATGGTCTTGATCAAATTAGAGGTTTTTCTGATACTGAATCGAACATGTTATCTTCTGGCGAGGATATTAGTGATATAACGATAAGGGACAGAGCATATTTCAGTAATTTTAAAATAGAGCAGAGGTATCGACTTGATGACAGTACTGCGTTGGGATTGTTCTTCGACGGTGGAAGGGTCTTTGTTGGACATTTTGCTCCTTTTGATGTTAGAACTTCAGTTGGGCTAAGTTATAAGTATATTACTCCTGTTGGTTCGCTTAACTTTGAATATGGAGTCAAGTTAAAGCGGCAGGTGAATGATGCTGCGCGGGAGAGTGTCGGGAGGTTCCACCTGACAATTGGTTCGTTTTAAAAAGTTTGTCTTGACGTATAAGCAAGATATTTATATACAGTTTCATTACACACAGAAGTTAATTGTAGTTATAGGTGGATTATGTATAAACAGAAATCGTATGTTTTGAAGCCAGCAGATGCTGATAAGAAGTGGTTTTTAATTGATGCCAAAGATAAAATCGTTGGTAGGGTAGCGACAGAGGTTGCGGATATTCTAAGAGGTAAAAATAGTCCTCTATTTACTCCGCATACTGATTCAGGTGATTACGTCGTGATTGTTAATGCTGAAAAAGTTAAGTTCACAGGAAAAAAGTGGGACGATAAAAACTATTTTTGGCATACAAATCATATTGGTGGTTTAAAGAAAAGAACAGCGAAGGAGCAGTTGATAAAGCATCCAGAGTTAATTTTGTTAGAAGCAGTAAAAGGGATGTTGCCTAAAACTACTCTTGGAAGAAAGCAGTTAACCAAATGTAAAGTTTATGCTGGCGAGACTCATCCACATGAGGCTCAAAAACTAGAAAAATACACAATAAAATAGGAAAGGTTGAGTTATGAATACTAAGACTAAGAATAAAAGTTATGATGTACATGCAATAGGTAGAAGAAAAACATCGATTGCTAGAGTTTATTTAGCAAAAGGTGGTTCTGGAAAAATTAAAGTTAATAAAATGGATATTTCAGATTATTTTGGAAATGCAACTTGTAGGTATGTTGTTAATCAACCACTCAATCTTTTGAAGATTGCAGATAAATATGACCTTAACGTTAACGTTACTGGTGGTGGGTATACTGGTCAAGCAGGAGCTATAAGACTTGCAATAGCTAGAGCGCTTATCAAGCTAGAGGCAGAATCTAGACCGGAGCTTAAAAAAGCTGGTTTCTTAACTAGAGACTCTAGAAAAGTTGAGAGAAAGAAATACGGTTTGGCCGGTGCAAGACGTTCTTTTCAGTTCTCAAAAAGATAAGATTTCACATATTTATAATGCAAAAAAGGCTGATTTATTCAGCCTTTTTTGTTTTTTATCTCCCGATAAGATCACTCAAGTAATATCAGCGTTCGTCCGATCAGACTCTAACGAGGAGTTTGTATGGCAAAATCAATTTTGTTTATCGCGCTCTATTTTTTTAGCTTTATAGCAAATTCTGCAACCATTGTACCGATTGCAATAGAGAGACAACTGCAAGATGCGTCTGCAGTTATCCATGGAACTGTAATCAAACAAAATAGCGTTTATAGATTTAATCAAGTTTTTACTGAGGTCACCTTTAAGGTGGAACGGAGTGCTGGATTAAGTTATATGGATATTCGAGTCAACAATAGTTTTGCGTTGTTATATCCTGGCGGTACTTGGCAAGGTGTAGTGTATGATGTATCTGGCACTCCTAGATTTACTATTGGAGAGAATGTTGTAGTTCTCGTGACAAAGAGTGAAGTAGGGTATGTCCCAACAAACAGTGGCCTAGCAAAATACAATTTGTACAGGAAAGGTGGGGAAGTTTTTTTAGGTTCAAGTTATGCATCTCAAAATCCAAAACTTAATGCGATTCCTATGCAACATTTTGAAGAGGTTGTTAAAAATAGTATTGGCCAGAGATTAGCAGATAATCATTCTGATAAAACAGGATCTTCTAAAGCAAAAATTGTAGCAGAAGCAAAAGAAAAACAGAGAAAAGATGGACGCGAGATTGCTTTTATTTCAGAAGATTTAGATGAAAACAAGCCAAGTGAGTCGACAATTATTTGGCCTGTAATTCTTTTTGCACTACTTGGTGCTTACTCGGTGATGTCATCTTGGAAAAAAGATTAGGAGTAATGATGTCGTTGTGGCAGTTCGTTACATTCTTAGTGATAGTGTCGCTTACTCCCCTAAGTTTGCATTCGTATGTTTGGACGATTGGCGAGCATGGTGAAAATGTCAGTTGGGCCCTAGGAACAAATATAACATTAAATATTAGCACAAGTAACAAACAAGGATTAGATGATGAAGCACTAAGAGTGATTATTGATGAGAGTGTGAGTGTGTGGAATGATACCACTAGTGATATTAACATGAGGAAAGTTTTTACAGATAGTGAAACAGAACTTTATCTTGGAAATAGCATAACCTTTTCAACGAGTAATATTTATTTTCCAGGCTCGGCAGTGCTTGGAGTTACTTCGGTAGCGTATAAAGAGTATACTGGTGAGATAATTAGTGCTGATATTATGGTCAACGATAAGCAGTTTCTTTCTACAAGTAGGGGAAGAAATAATTATGTTGGTGACATTGTTACTCATGAGCTTGGCCATCTGCTTGGACTAGGACATAGTCAGGTACATGGTTCGACAATGATGTATGTTCTTACTGGTGGCCAATATACGCTATCGGATGATGATAGGGCCGGTATATATTCTAAGTACCCAATGAGCGACCAATCGTTAGGATCAATTAGCGGAAAAATTATTGGTGGCGAAAATTTAATTGGTGTGTTTGGAGCTCACGTTGAAGCATACTCAGTAGAAGATGGGAAAATTTCAGGGGCAGGTGTCTCAGATGATGATGGAACATTTGTAATTAATGGACTTGGTTTAAATAAAACATACTTGCTCTATATAGCACCAGTCGAGGCATTGACCTCATTGCCAACATATTACTCAAGTAGAAGAAAAAACTTTTGCACTCTTGCTGGCGGAGATTACATAGGTTCATTTTATTATGAGTGTGCGTCTGTTAGGAAAGGGTTTCCTAAAGGTACATTGTTAACTGCCAGTAATAAAAATGCAAATGTTGGAAATGTTACAGTAAGGTGTGATTCTAGTTTATCTAACGATTATTTAAGTAATAAAGGTGGTGGGACTGTAAACCTAAATATAGTTGATGCGATTAATGGATCAGTAGGTGATAGTGTCAGTGGTTTTTTTACAAACTATCAAGTAGAGCAACAAGAGGAGGATCATTTTTTAGTTGATCTTTCAGACCATGCTGTAACAAGTTCGAATCAATATTTAGAGGTAAGAGTTACTAATCAAAAATTTTATTCAAGCGTGAAGTTAAAGATGGAAGTTGGGCCAGGTGGATATAGTTTTCCATTAAGTAATTACGAAACGATTGACTACACTGGAAATATTGACATTGTTGCTAGAATTCCATTGTCGTATACTCAGGCCAATAATCTGTTTACGGTTGATATCATACCGGAGATGATAAATGATTCTGGTTCGCTAACTGGTTTTTTGTCTCGTGTTGGTAAATCCAAGAGCTACTTCTTTCCAGCGGCAGATGATTTTGAAGAGAGGCTGACATCTTATTTGTTAACATTTTCTGTTGTGAAATATGAGAATGGAGTTGTGACAAAAATCTCAGAAAAAAAATATGATAATCTGAGAGATAATACGCTTTGTCCGGATGCTCATGGGACATATAGCGTCAAGTCAAATGCGGCGGTCCTACAGTATGAAGATAAAAAAGAGGTTAAGGATGATAGTGCTTTCTCTTGCGGAACAATTGATGCGACAGAGGGCGGTGGTGGAGGGTTTCCACCTTTTGGTTTTGTAATGACAGTACTGCTTGGAATAACATTGGCGTTTCGTCCAGTTTTTAAAAGGCAAAAAATTTAAGATAGATCATCGGTCATAGATATCATAAAATTTAAGTGATAGAATAATTATTGTTTGGAACATCAAAGATAGGAGATGTGATGAAAAAACTTGTACTTGTACTTTTAATTTCTCTAGCAATCTCAGTGCAAGCATTTGCTCAAAATTTATTACAAGAAAAGATTAGAAAAATTACAACTAGCAAAAAATCTATTTATTTAGATAGTGGAATTTTCCACAATGGAGAGAGTAGCGTAAAGTCAAAATTAGTTGGCATACGTCATTCGTATAACAAAAACGATAAAACAGAGAGAATCGTTTTTGATTTTTCGACTAGTGAGATTCCTAAAATTTATGGGTATTTTTCAGGAAAAGATCAACTTGTTACGATTGATTTTTTTGGAACAGAGATTGCACCAAGTGTTAGCTCATTTGGAAATAGCAATTTCGTAAAAGATGTAAATTTTTTCCCCGTTACACCAGAGTCGTTATCAGCAGAGATGAGATTGAAAAGTAAGGGAAGTGTGGATATTTTCTATCTGCAATCTCCTGGGCGTTTGGTTATTGATTTAAAGATATAATTAGAATAGCAGCAGATGAGTTGCATTTGATTGTTGGAGAGATAGATGGCAGAAAAAAAAGATAAGTACAGAGTTAAGCTTGATGGGTATAAAAATGAGGAGACGAAGCTTAAAAGTAGTTTTCCTGATGAGGTTATGATTATTCCTATTATGAACAGTCCAATTTTTCCGGGGATGATCGCTCCAATTATACTCACAGAGAATAGATTCACTCCAGAGCTAGATGAGCATTTGTCTAAATATGGTTACGTTGCTCTCAATTTAATAAAAGGTCAAAAGACGGAAGAGAGTGTCAAAATTGTTGTCGCTTCAGATAATGGTTCGGATCTTTATGATGGGGACATAGACGAAGACGATTTTGAAGATGATGATGATGACTACGAAGAAGCGATAAACGTAGATGTCGGCGGAACCGATATAAAAGACAAAGATATTTTTAGAGTTGGGATGTTGTGTAAGGTTGCCAAAAAAATAAAACTTCCAGATGGGTCTGTTAATGTTTTAGTTCATGGAATCAAAAGATATCGAGCAAATAAAATCTACAAGAATAAAGATTTGATGATGGCAAAAGTTGAGGTCTACGACGATATTTTAGAAGAGGATGATGAACTAGACGCATACACCAGATCTGTGATAAACCAAGTTAAAAAGCTTAGCGAAATTAATCCATATTTTAACGAAGAGATGAAATTAGCGATGCTCAATACCCCGTCACCTGGATCACTTGCAGATTTAGTTGCGTTTGCTCTTTCCTTAGACATTGCTGAGGGCCAAGATTTTTTAGAAACATTAGTTGTTAAAAAGCGATTTGCAAAACTCCTTGTTTATTTAAAAAGAGAACAAGATGTTGCAGACATTCAGAAGAAAATCTCTGATGAAGTTAATGACACTGTTAATAAGTATCAACGTGAGTATTTTTTACGTGAACAACTTAAAGTTATTCGAAATGAACTTGGAATGGATGAAGATGATAAAACTAGAGATATAAAAAGGATAACTCAAGCAATAGAAGAAGCTAATATGCCCGAAGAGGTTTTAAAAACAGTTAAAGAGGAGTTAAATCGACTTGAGTCTATTCCTGATAGTAGTCCTGAATACAATGTTGCTAGAACTTATTTAAACTGGATGACAGATCTTCCGTGGAATAAGAGTACAGAAGATATTGTTGATATAAAAAAAGCAAAAGAGATTTTAGAAAATGATCATTATGGTTTAGAAAAACCAAAAGAGAGAATTTTAGAACTGTTGGCCGTAAGGAAATTGAGACCTTCTTATGATGGCACAATTTTATGTTTAGTAGGCCCTCCAGGAGTCGGTAAAACCTCTCTGGGTAAAAGTATAGCGAGTGCTCTTGGTAGAAAGTTTTATCGTTTTAGCCTTGGTGGCATGAGAGATGAAGCTGAGATTAAGGGACATCGGAGAACGTATATAGGTGCCATGCCAGGAAAAATTATGCAGGCGCTTAAGAGAGTTGAAGTTAATAATCCTGTTATCATGCTTGATGAAATCGATAAGCTAGGGTCTTCTTTTCAGGGTGATCCTGCTTCCGCTCTTTTGGAAGTGCTTGATCCCGAGCAGAATAAAACGTTTATAGATAACTATATCGATGTTTCATTTGACCTGTCTAAAGTTCTGTTCATTGCTACAGGAAACTATATTGGAAACATCCCAGAACCGTTACTTGATAGGATGGAGCTTATAGAGTTAAGTGGTTATACGTTAGAAGAAAAAATTGCTATTGCTACAAAGTGGGTAATTCCAAAGCAGCTAGAAAAACATGGGTTAAAAAGAAGAGATATCTCATTCTCTGTCCCAACTTTAAAAAGATTGATCTCTGATTATGCCCGTGAACCTGGTGTTCGAGCAATGGAACAGTATATTGCTAAGCTTTGCAGGAAGGCAGCTCTACTAAAAGTAAGCTCCAAGGGAAAGGCCGCTAAGTTTGCACCAAATCCTGATGATCTGGAAAAGTTGATTGGCGGTAAGGTATTCCAAAGTGAAAAGGCCGAAGCGCCTCTTGCTCCTGGTGTTGCGATTGGGTTAGCTTGGACATCATTTGGCGGAGATATTTTATTTATTGAAACAATTCCATTAAAGGGGAAAGGTTTCAAGCTAACTGGTCAGCTTGGTGACGTCATGAATGAATCGGCCACTCTTGCTTATAGTTACGTAAAAAAACTTTTGCAAGCAGATTTGAAAAAAGACCAAGAGGAGGATTTTCTTGGATCACATGAAGTCCATTTACATTTGCCAGCAGGAGCTACACCAAAGGATGGCCCAAGCGCAGGTATAACAATGGCCATTGCTCTTTATAGCTTGGCGACAAATAGAAAAATCAAAGCTGGACTTGCAATGACGGGTGAGCTTAGTCTTACTGGAAAAGTTATGCCAGTTGGTGGAATTAAAGAGAAAGTGTTGGCGGCCAAAAGGGCCGGCATAAAAGAGATTATACTTCCACAAGCAAATCAAAAAGATTTAAAAGAGGTTCCTGAAAGACATCGTAAAGGAGTTAAATTTTATCCAGTTACTCATTTTCATGAAGTTTTAAAAATTGCTCTTACTAAGTCAAAATAGTTTAAGGATTTGAATTTTAGAATTCTTCAGATTCGTACTCTTTAATAGGAGTATGTTTTATAATCCCTTTTGCAATCTCTCTAAGAGCGTTGACAATATTTTTATTTTTAGAGTTGACCATACAATCAGCGCCATTTTTTAGTTGTTTAACTCTTTTTGTAGTTAGGTGAACAAGTTCATATCTGTTTTCTACATATTTTAAACAATCTTCTACTGTTGTACGTGCCATTTGTTCTCCGCAATAATATTTGAAACTTAACTTATAGGGTGATCTTGGCCTATTGTCAATCTCAAGTTAGAGTGTGACAGATTAGCTCTCTTGCATGGCGTCTATTTCTGTTTTGTACCTTTCGAAAAGAATTTTCTTCTTTAGTTTTAGGGATGGCGTGAGTTCTCCACCATCAACGCTAAATTCAACTGGAGCTATATAGAATTTTTTAATTGTTTCAAAGCTTGAAAGATTTTTATTTACCTTGTCTATGTCACTTTGAATGAGTTTTTTAGTAAACTCGTGTTGTGCTATC
The DNA here is from genome assembly GCA_020720455.1 of Bdellovibrio sp. Classification (GTDB taxonomy): domain Bacteria; phylum Bdellovibrionota; class Bacteriovoracia; order Bacteriovoracales; family Bacteriovoracaceae; genus DYOQ01. Next base: position 20,560 of record DYOQ01000017.1, on the reverse strand, counting down.
TCCTTAATGGTGCAGTTAGCAGACAGTCCCATTTTATCCAAACTATTTTTGAATCTCTCTTTTTCGACTCCAATAACGCAAGTGAGGTATTTCATTTTATCGCCAATAATCATTGCGTGCGAAATATTTTTTTTGGTTTTGAGCATGTTTTCAATTTTTTGAGGAGCGACATTTTTTCCGCCGCTCGTAATGATGATATCTTTTTTTCTGTCTGTAATTTTTAAATATCCTTCTGGTGTAATCTCTCCAATATCACCTGTTTTAAACCAACCGTTCGCAAGGACTTCTGCAGTTGCTTCTGGATTTTTGTAGTAGTTTGAAAATAGCGCTTTTGATTTAACAAGGATTTCTCCATCCTCAGCAATTTTTAGTTCTACATCTCCAGTTGGTAAGCCGACGGTCCCAGGGATTTGCTTATAGACAGGGTTTAACGTGCATGGTGCAACTGTTTCAGTTAATCCATAACCTTCCAAAATATTTAAATTGGCGTTTCTTAAAAATCTAATAATGGTAACAGAGAGTGGTGCTCCACCAGAGACAAAAAATCTAACATTGCCTCCAAACCGCTGATAGATTTTAGAAAAAACTAGCTTGTATGCGAGTTTGCGCTTAGTAATGAGTGACATTGGGGGAGTTTGATCTTTTTCAAGATACTCGAAATACTGATCTGATACGCCTTTTGCCCAGTGAAAAATAGATTTTTTTATAAAAGATCCGCTAGAAATTTGGTCCATGATTTTTGAATAAACTTTTTCAAAAATTCTTGGAACTGCAAGCATAATACTTGGTTTAGCAATGCCCAGGTTGTCTATGATTTTATCAATAGATTCAGCATAGACATCTTCAAGATTAAATACTAAATGTATCATTGAATCACATCGTCCAAACACGTGAGATAGCGGTAGAAATGTTAACAATCGGTCTTTAGCTGTTATGCCCCCTTTTAGAAAAGAACCAATGTTTTGCAACATTGTTGAAAATGCTTCGTGGGTGATAATAGTGCCCTTAGGCTCACCAGTTGTTCCAGATGTATAGATAATGGTAGCGATGTCTGCTGGCCGTAGCGAATCTATTTTTTCGCTTAAATAGTTTTGCATAACACCATGTTCTTCTCTCCCCTTTTGAATTATATCGCTAAGAGAGTAAATTTTAATATTATTAAACTTAAATGAGTTTAAATCAAAATTTCTATTGATACAGATAATATTTTTTACTGTCTTAATGTTTTCTTGAAGCTCATAAATTTTTGTAAGCTGATCCTTATCTTCAACAACAAGAATGGATGCTTCTGCGTGATTAAGAATGTATTCTATGTCACTTGGAAGATAAGTTGGATATATTGGTATAACTATTCCGCCACTACAAACAGTGGCCATGTCGACAAGATGCCACTCTATACGAGTAAGAGAAAGGATGGCCACCTTGGTTGCTGCACTCATTCCAATTAGTCCAAGACCAATAGCGATGTGTTCAATTTCTTGATAATACTCCTCAATAGAGTAGAATTTAACTTGGCCCTGTTCAATCCTTCCAACAGCGTTTGTTGATGGAGCACTGGCCAGCCTTTTTTTTAAAAATTCTCCGATGGTAAGTTTCATAAGATTATCCAGGTTAGGTGGCCACTTCTTATTGTGACCAGTATTAACTCATAATGGTTCGTAGTAGTTACAAACTAAATTATGAAAAACTGTTTTGCATAGTTATTTTACTACAAAAAAATAAAATATTATAATGGGAAAGATTGGTTTATTTTATGGACAAAGTTATCGTCATAAGCAAATGCAGTTTAATCAAAGGTGGAGATGTTCATTTTCATTTTTTAGGTTTTTGGAAAGGGAAGCGAATTAGTAGGGTAATAGTCAGGTCTTTTAATAATCACGTGACTTTTTCACTCGGAGAAGTTTATTTGTTATATCTTACTGTGTGTTCATTGGATTCTGGATTTATGTTTACTGAATTAGTTCGCTATAAACATATACAACAATAAGGTTTGAATAATCTCAAACTGTGGTAAAATTTAACATCAGCTAAAGGAGATTTATTAGGTGTCACACGAAGATGAAATTAACGAACTTAAGGAGATCATCAAGGGTGAGCGAGTGTTTCTTCATGATATAAGTAACAGTTTGCTTATCGCTCAAGGGATGGGAATGTTTGTTCTTGGTGCATTAAAACAAATTCCAGGTGAAGGTTCAAAAGAGTATGAAAGAATGCAAAAGGTTAGCAAAGCAGTAGATAAAATGATTGAACTAGTTCAAGATAGAAGATCGCTTTTAAAATCTCAAACTGAAGATTGATATTATATCCAAACTATTTTTTAATTGTTATTGCGACGTGATCACCTATCATAACGGATTCTATATCAAGAAGCGGATAGCTATCATCTAGATACATTTTTTTAATATTAGCAATGCTTGTACTGGGTTCTGCATGGAGAACTTGTAGCTCGCCAATTTTCACTTTATGGTTAAACATTTTCTTATCTCTAAATTGGTCAGTTTGTGAAATAATTCTAAACACGTCCATCGTGGTTCCTATTGAAATCCCATCTTCGCTTCCAATGTTCAGATAATAATTTTTCCTAAGTTTGGATGGTTCTTTGTCTCCCATCGGCAGCTCGTGAGATACGCTGTAGACAACATAATCCCTGGCAACTGATGCTTGAATAAATAGGGACAAAATCAAGAGTACAAGAAATTTTTTTTGCAGGGTAACGGGTTTCATTTTCTCCTCCATTTACGGATGTATGAACCTCCACAAAGCAGTTCGGATTAAATTGGAAAAGTTTCACTATAAAGTTTTAAATAAAGAGAATAGTCAAGAAATGGAATCTTTTTCCTATCTACTCAGCTGAAAACTTATAATACTTCATACTGTTGTATATGATCTCTGAGAATCTAAAGTTTTGGAGTCTAGCATTGTGCAAGAGATAGCTTCTGGTGTAGTGTTGCATAATCCATGGAACGTCTTGCTCAACCATTTGCTCCATTTTCGTCATTAATGCACGTTTATCAATTTCATCTATAGAATATTTTAATTTTTCAAAAAGTTCATCAAATTTTTTATTGCTATACATCGTTGCGTTTGGACCAGGAGACTTGTTCTTGGTAACTAGAAGCTGTAAAATATTTTCAGCATCCGGATAGTCGAGAGTCCATCCACCTTCCCAAAATTCAAGTTTTCCTGATTTTGATTTCTCTAAGAATTCTGGAAAAGAGTTGAGTACAATATTAATGTTAATACCAATTTTAGATAGTTGATCTTTAATATAGTTTGCTTGTTCTAGGTTGGTAGAGCTTTGTCCACGTGTATCGTAATTTATAGGAGGTAGTCCTTTGCCATTAGGGTATCCGGCTTTTTCAAGATACTGTTTAGCTAAGGCCAAGTCATATTTGTATGGAAGTCGGTGGGATGGATCATATCCTGGAATGCCAGGATGGTAGATTGAGTTTGCACGTAGGCCGATACTTTTAGTAAATATAGTTATAAATTCATCAATGTTTATAGCATGAGCAATGGCCATGCGAAGATTTAAATTTTTTCCAATGATTTGGTGGTTCATATTAAATGCTAGCCACCAATATGTCATAGTGGGTGCAATTTGGACTTTGGTTTTTTTATCATTGGCATTTTGTTTAAGTCCATCATCAACTTGTGAAATTACGTTTTTGCTATCATTTGGTACTACGATTAAATCTACAGTGTCATTTATAAAGCTTTGCCATCTTGCAGTTGGCTCTCTCTCTATAATAAAATTGATGCCATCAAGGAATGGAACTTGCATTCCACTATCTTTCATTAATCCATGATCATATGAGTATCTGTCACCTTCACCCACAATAGGGTATTGGCATGGGTGGTATTTTTCAAATCGAACCATCTCGATTGAGTTGGCCTTGTCAAATTTTTTTAATTTATATGGGCCAGTTCCAACTATGATATTTTCCAAGTTGTTTCTATAGTAAATTATAGATTCGAGTGGTATCGGAGCTGTGAACGTCATTGCAAGTGTAAAAATAAATTGCGGATTAGGTTCAGTAAGTTTAATGACCAAGGTATAATCGTTAGGAGTCTGTATCCCTTTAATGCTTGTAGAAATAAACTTCTCAAAACTTTCACCTGCGGCATCTCTAAATTTATTGATGCCTACAATTTTGTTGTCAATTAACCACCATCCGCTGCTTTTTGTCGGTTTGTATGCTAGTCGTTTTATCTGATTAACAAAATCAATTGCCTTAACAGTTCTATTTGCTGTGATAGAAGGATCTGGGTGATAGAATACATCTTTTTTAAGCTTGATAGTATATTTTGTGCCATTTTCCTCAACGAAAGGCATATCTTCAGCCAGTAATGGCCTAAGTTCATATGGTCTTTTTAAGTAATGATACTCATAGAGTGTTTCATACCCTTGGTATACAACGAAAGCAGAAATTGTATCGTATGACTCAGCAGGATCAAGTGTGGAGACTTCGTTAGTAAGAGGTACTCTTAGTATGTTGGTCTGGGTGATCGGATCAATTTTTTTTTGACAACCAAGAAGTACAAAATAACAAGCAAGTAAAAAAATAAACTTATTAATAAGCCTCATTTGCACAACCTATTTGTATAGTAGTTCTTTGACTTTGTTTACAAAGATGTTGATATCGCCACCGTTTGCAGATCCTTGTGCAAGGTCTGTATTACCACCTCCTTTTCCTTGGATTACTGGAAGTGTTTCCTTTAAAATATTTGAACAGTCAATGCTTGATTCACTCTTTGGCCTGCGAAGCAGTACCGATAGTTTGTCTCCTTTTGACCCAATCAGAAGTAAAACTCCGTTTTGATATTTGCTCATAAATATATCGGATAATTTTTTTAAGTCACTACCTTCTGGTGCTTTAGCGTATTTGAAAACAAGATTATTTTTAAGTGGTTCACAATTATCAAAGAGGGCGTTACCTTCGAATGTTTGAATTCTTTCGTTTAGTTCATCAATTTTTTTCTGTTTGCTTTTAATATCTGCAAGCATAGATAGGATGCGTTCAGGTACTTGATGCTCTTTTAAATAAACAGCGGACTCTATTTCTTCAAGAATTAAAGAACGTCGTTGCAACCGCTCTTTGGCGCTATTAGCGACGACTGCTTCAATTCGTCTAACACCAGAGCTTAATGCCCCTTCACTGATAATTGAGAAAAGTTCAATTTCACTGCTATTGTTAACATGGGTTCCACCACAGAGCTCTTTTGAAAAATCACCCATAGTAAGAACGCGGACATTATCCCCATATTTTTCGCCAAATAGCGCAGTTGCACCTTTTGTAATCGCTTCTTCTGTGGCCAGTACTTCTGTATTAACAGGAATTCTCTCTTGAATTTTTTGATTAATAAGTTTTTCAACTAGCAAAAGATCTGTTTTTGATACTGCTGTTGGATTTGTAAAATCAAATCTAAGTCTGTCTGGTGCTACGCTCGAACCTGATTGTTTAACGTGGTTTCCAACTATTTTGACAAGCGCAGCCTGAAGTAGATGTGTAGCAGAATGATGTTTCCTGGTCTGCTCTCTTCTTGCGATGTTAATTTTCAGAGTGTATGTTTTACCAATGTCTAGTAAATCGGCACTCTTTGTACAATGAACATGTAAGCTATCAATTGGCTTTTGAGTATCATATATTTCGGCAAGAGGAGTTGTGCCGAGAAAAACTTGTCCAATGTCTCCAAGCTGTCCTCCAGATTCACCATAAAAAGGTGTCTTATCAAAAACAAGTATAGCGAGTTCTTCGTCGATAGTTTTTTTAGCAATTAATTTGGCATCATAGCAGTCATGGCCATAACCAACAAATAGTGTCGGCCCATTTTTTTCCTTAATTTCGTGGTAGTACTTTGTATCTTCACCTTGGCCACCCTTCCATGTTTTTCTTGATTCTTCTTTTCTTATTTTCATCAATTTATTGAATTGATCGATATCTGCTGACAACCCTTTTTCATGAAGGATTACTTCGGTAAGATCTACTGGGAATCCATAGGTATCGTAGAGCTTAAATACGGCGTCACCTTTTAATACGGTTCCAACCATATCTTTGCTAATGGCATCGTTAAGGTATTTTAAACCAAGTTCCAATGTCTCGAGGAATTTTTTTTCTTCAAGTTCCAATATTTTTTCTGCAAGAGGAGCATTCGCACTGTTTTGTGTGTACTCCATGCCAAGCGTTTCAAATACAACTGGAACTAGTTTAAAAAATGAAATAGGAGGAGCTTCGAGTTTTTTTAGATGCAGAATTGCTCTTCGGATGATTCTTCGTAGGACATAACCTCTCCCTTCATTTGATGGTATTATTCCGTCAGTAAGCAACATTGTGCAAGAGCGAATATGGTCAGCCACTACTCGAAAACTGGTGCTAAATTTTTCATCTGAATATTTTTTTCCAGTCAATTTTTCAAGTGATTTAAATATAGGAGTGAAAAGATCTGTATCATAGTTCCAATATTTCCCCTGCATGGCCGCAGCAATTCTTTCTAGGCCTGCTCCAGTATCAATCGATGGCCTTGGCAGAGGTTTGGTCCCTTCTGGCGATTTTTCATACTGCATGAAAACTAAGTTCCAAATTTCCACATACCTTTTATCATCATCAAGAAAATCTTGCCCTGTCTTTGGTGTGAAGTTTGGTGTGGCGAATGCGGGGCCATGATCATAGAAAATTTCACTACACGGTCCACATGGGCCATACTCACCCATCTCCCAAAAATTGTCTTTATCACCTTTCTTAGAGATTTTCTCTAGTGGGATTCCAATTTTTTCATTCCATATTTTAGCTGCTTCATCATCTGAGTGATGAACCGTAACGAACAGTTTATCTTTTGGCATTTGCAATTCTTTAGTTAGAAATTCCCACGCGAACTTAATTGCATCCTCTTTAAAGTAATCACCAAATGAAAAATTTCCAAGCATTTCGAAAAAAGTATGATGCCGTGGACTTGGACCAACGTTTTCAAGGTCGTTATGTTTTCCACCAGCGCGGACACATTTTTGAATTGTTACGGCCCTTCTTTTTTCTGGATTGCTTACTCCTGTAAAGTAATCCTTGAATTGGTTCATGCCTGCATTAGCAAAAAGAAGAGTTGGATCGTTATGTGGAATAAGAGATGAAGAAGGTTTTTTTTCGTGTTCTTTAGATTCAAAAAAATTATTAAATTTCTTTCTAATTAACGCTGCTTCCATTAAATGTTCCTTTCCTTGTGAAAAATACACATTTCTCCAATTGCTTAGTTAGAAATTTTAGCACTAATTATTGAAAGGTTCCACTCTCTTGTAGAAGTATTTTAAGCGTTGTCTGCCTCGACTTACTATCAACTGTTCTGATTGCCATCGCCATTGCCTTGCGGCTACCGACAAAGATTGCTACTTTCTTTGCTCTTGTTAATCCGGTGTAGATAATGTTTCTAAAAAGCATTTTGAAATGTTGAGATGTTACTGGAATAATCACTGCTCCAAATTCGCTTCCTTGTGACTTGTGAACAGTAATGGCGTAGGCTAAATTTAGTTCGTTGAGATTCTCTCTTTTATATTCGACGCAGCGATGATCGTCGTTAAACTTGACAGTGCATGTCTGTTCTTCAATATCAAGATGGATGATTTGACCAATATCTCCATTGAATGTTAGTAGGTCATAATTGTTGCGAATTTGAATAACTCTGTCGCCGACGCGAAATATTTTATCACCGAGCATAAGTTGCGATTTGTTAGGTGAGTAGGGGTTGACTTTTTCTTGAATTGTCTTATTGAGATTCGCCGTTCCAAGAGAACCTCTAATTTGTGGAGAGAGGATTTGGATTTCAATATCGTTACTGAATTTTTCATGAATTGTTTTTGAGTACAGACGAAGAATAGTCTCTACGGCCCCATGTCCATAGTGCAAAGTAGAGTGCGGTGGAATTTTTTTGAGTACCGCCTTTAACTCGTTAATTGGAGTTGTTGCAAGAATAATTTTTTCAAGATCGACATGCTTAAATTTTTCAGGAATAGAAAAAGGTTCTTCATTCTCAATATCGTTACGCCCGTCGATATTATTCCCAAGAAAATGTTTTACTTTAGAAATAAATTTAAGCTGTTCTTTTGTTGCTTCTTCAGAGTCGATAAAAAAACAGTCGGTGCCATCACTCCAAAATTTAGCGTTAGAAATTGGTGATGGAATATTTGGAGTCTCTCCTCTGTTTAGTTCGTGAGCGAATTGAATAATTTTTGACTTCGCTGCTTGTCTGAAAATTTTATTAAGATGAAATGTTGGAACTACTTTACTATCTAAAATATCCTTTAGGACTTGACCGGCCCCAACTGAAGGTAACTGGTCAGGATCACCAATGAGTAAAAGTTGGCAATTAGGAGACAGCGCTTTTAATAAAGACGAGATCAGAGAGATGTCTAACATCGATGCTTCATCAATAATTACAAAATCATTGGGCAAATGGTTTGTATCATTTTTTTTAAATCCGCCAGATGTGGGATTCCACTCTAACATTCGGTGGAGAGTCTTGGCCTCGGTTCCTATTACTTCACTCATTCGTTTGGCAGCTCTACCAGTCGGTGCTGCTAGTGCAATATTTTTTCCGAGGGCCTTTAATGTTTTTACTAAAACTTTTGTAGTGGTTGTTTTACCACATCCAGGTCCTCCCGTTAGGACGGATACTCCATACTGCGGTATCTGTATTACGCTTTTTATTTGTTCATCACTTAACGTTATGCTCTCTTTTTGACAATAATTATTAACAAGTTTGGTAACTAGGTCGGTACTAACGTTGTGCCTTGACTGTTGAAGCTGTTTAATTTTTTTGACACTGTTTATCTCGTCAAAAAAAAGTGAGGGGGCATAAAAACATTCGTTATTAACAATATTTTGTTCGAGAATGTTGATAACTCGTTTTTTTATCTCATTTCTCGCAATCATCTCAATGATTATTTCAGAAATAATTTTTTCATTAGATAGTTCAAGCAAAGTATTCACGCCATCAATGACCTGCTCTTTTAATAAGTAGCAATGGCCATCTTCTCTAGCGCTATCTAAGATGTGCTTAATTCCTGCACTGATTCTCGCCGCCCCATCTCGTGGGATACCGATACTTAGCGCTATTTTATCAGCGGAGAAAAAACCGATCCCATAAATATCACGAGAAAGTTTATACGGATTTTCTTGTACTGTGCTTATAGCGTTGTTCCCATACTGCTTGAAAATTTTAACAGCAAAAAGAGTACTTACCCCGTGGCCTTGAAGAAAGATCATGACGTCACGGATAGATTTATGTTCTTCCCATGATGTTTTTATGCTTTCTAATTTTTTTTGAGCGATAGTTGGAACGCTTAGTAAATCGTCAATTGTATTTTCAAAAACTTCTAAAGTTCTTTTTCCAAAATGTTTGACAATTTTTTTTGCTGTTTTTGGGCCGACACCTTTTATAAGTCCAGAACCTAAATATTTTTCTAGGGCCGCACTGGATGCCGGCTTTTGTTCAACAATATTTAGAGCTTTAAACTGTCTTCCAAATTTTGGATGCTCACTCCACTCACCAAAAAAATCCATGCTGGCCCCTGCAAATACTTTTGCCTGGTGTACAGTCACAGTTTCTAACGTATTAGGAGCGCCAAATGGTTTTACTTTTAAGACAGACCAACCAGTTTCGTCACTATGAAAAGTCACTCGTTCAACAATTCCAGATAGCTTATCTAGTTGGGTGGTGGGTGTGGGTTGCATCGGCAATGACGAATTAATCGCCTTCAAACTCAGTTAAAAAAAATAGGTTGTATCCTTTATTCTGTAGTCTCTTCCGGCCACCGACATCTGGTAGATCGACAATAAAAGATATCTCTTCAACTTTTGCTCCAATTTTTTCAATTAGCGAAGCAGCTGCCAATGCAGTTCCTCCCGTTGCTAAAAGATCATCGACCAATAGAACTGTTTGGCCTCTGGTCAGAGCATCTGTGTGGATCTCAATTTTATCTGTTCCATACTCAAGATTATACTCCATAGATATCGTTTCAGCAGGAAGTTTTCCTGGTTTTCTAACTGGAACAAACCCTTTTCCTAGTGCATAGGCCAAAGCGCTTCCAATTATAAAACCTCTTGCCTCAATACCAACGATTGTATCAAACCTATATTTTTTGTCAGAGTATCTCTGAGCAAGAGTGTCGATTACTTCTTTTAGGCCTTCTGGATCTTTTAGAAGTGTTGTTATATCTCTGAACATAATTCCCTTTTTTGGATAGTTAGGCACTGTTCTAATTTTTGATTTTATTGTCATGCTTCCCTCAATTTTGAATGTGGATACTTTAGCTCTTTTATTAACAAAATTTGTCACTTGTGGCAAATATGTTATAGGTTTAAACTAAGTACATGATTAGGGCCGGCCATGTTTTTGTGTCGCACTATTATTAGGACTTTTCCATGAGTAATGAACGAGATAATGAAAAATTGCTACATGATTTTAAGGGTAGAATTTCTAGTTTGCTGAACGTAACAGAGATAATTAAAGCTGCGCTGACAAACGGAAGCGGAGATCAGAAATTTATTGCGTTAGTAGATAATGCTGTTAATAATTTATCCACTGTCTGGATTGAAATAAAAAACAGGATAGAAAAAAAATAGTAATCTTGGTTTAGTTGTTCACCCTAGGGTTGCGGTCATGTTTTGAGGCGCAACTTTGCTTGAGGAGTTTTTTAAGGTTGCCGATTCCTTCCATGCTGATGTAGTCGCTCCAGATGCTATTAAGCTCTTCAACAGTGTCAATTATTTCCATAGCGGCTTGATCATGAGAGATATTTTTTTGCCCGGCCAAATGAGTTATTGCTAAAGAGATAGATTGAATCACTGGAGATTCACAAAGTTCAGAAAGTCTGATCTCGTATGAACTACTTATATTTTTCTCTCGTCTTTTTATAATAGCAGTATTTAATATTTGAACAGCTTCTCGATTTCTTACAGTCATGATAACAAGATTCCTTTTCAGTATAACATCGATGTGTAGTCAAGTCATGTTGAGCTCACGAAGTATGAAGCCAAACAAGTAAAAGGTAAAGCGAATTTTGAATTTTATTTTTTAATTTATTTTTTAAAATAAATTTTGCTTAGAGCGATGAACAGTGAGTTTCGTATTTTTGTGCAGATAGAAGTTCTGATGCTTCTGCGCTATTTGAAGCCTTGATCTTTATCATCCAAGAACCGTAAGGATCTTTGTTACATAATTCTGGTGATGATTCAAGATTTTGGTTGACTTCAATTATTTCACCAGAAAGTGGCGAGTATAAATCACTTACAGATTTAATAGATTCAACGACACCAAATGAATCCCCCTTGTCAATTTTTCTTCCAAGTTCCGGGAGTTCTACAAAAACGATATCACCGAGTGCAGATTGGGCGAAGTCTGTAATACCAATAGTGACAGTGTTACCTTCAATGAGCGCCCATTCATGATCGATAGTATACTTTAAATTTCCAGGGATTTTGTGAGCCATTACTTGTGCCCTCCTATTATAAACGGTTGTGTTTGATAATTTGCTTCTACAGCGTTTGCTCGTATTTGAATAAAAAATTTCTTATTTTCAGGGAATAGTTCTTTTTCTATTAAACAGGTAGCGATTCCTTTTCCCGTTACAACTGACATTGTTCCAGATACGACTGTTCCAATTTTTTTTCCATTATCACTAATAACATCATAGCCTGCGCGTGGTATTCCTTTCTCTGTTGTGAGTTTTGCTAGCCGAAACTTAGGCTTATATTTTTCTAGAGCAGCTTTGCCACAAAAATCTGGTTTGTTCATTTTAACGGTCCACTGTAATCCGCTATCTAGTGGCGTTAATTCATCATTTAGTTCGTGGCCATATAATGGATAACAAACTTCAAGTCTTAGGACATCTCGTGAAGCAAGACCACAAGGAATAACTTTTCTCTCTAAAAATAGATCCCAGAGAGTATTCGCAGTTTTATGTGAGCAGAAGATTTCAAAACCGTCTTCGCCTGTATATCCTGTTCGAGCAATAATTATTTCAGCTCCGTTAAATTTTTTTTCACGAACTGAGTAGTAAGGAATGTCTTCATTTTTAGAAATTATTTTAAGATCAATTAAATGGTCTTCTGCTTTTGGCCCTTGAAGAGCAATGAGTGAATAATCTTCACTTCTATTTGTTAATTTGCAATTGAACTTTCCAACTTTTGAACTAATCCATGCCCAATCTTTCTCCATGTTCGAAGCATTGACACAGATAAGAACTAAATCTTTTCTGACTTTATATGCGAGAAGATCATCAACCATTGTTCCATTATCTCTACAAAGAGGAGAGTAGACGGCCTTAAGATCTTCAACGGATTCAAAATTATTTGGTATTAGATAGTCTACAAACTTAATGGCATCTTTACCTTCAACGAAAAATTCACCCATGTGGCTTACGTCAAACATTCCACAGCTATTTCTGACTGCCAACACTTCATCTTTTACCGATACATATTGAATAGGCATATCATAATCAGCGAACGGCGCCATTTTTGCGCTGAGTTGTATGTGCTTATCGTGCAAAGAGGTTTTCTTTGTCATCTGAAACTCCAAAAATTGTATGTTACTCTTATATGACTTTTTAAGCATATTGTAAATGACACTCTAATGGTCAACTTGTAATATTAAATATGATTATTTTAGGAATTGATCCAGGCTCAAGAAAAGCTGGGTATGCTGTGATTAAAGTTGAAGGAAGAAAGATCACATATCTTTCTTCTGGCGTCATTAGATACGATCACATTGTAGAGTTTTATAAACGGCCAGTTGTAATATATAATAGTATTATAAAATTAATGGATGAGTTTCGACCTGATACTGTCTCTGTCGAATCGTTGGTTTTTGTTAAAAATCCTAGTTCTCTCATGAAGCTTGCACAGGCAAGAGGAGCAATGCTTGCTGCTGTTGGTGGCAAGTTGTGTGATAACCTCTTTGAATATTCTCCGAACCTAATAAAAATGTCAGTAGCTGGACATGGCCATGCTTCAAAAGAATCAGTTCAGAAATGCTTAGAGATGATTTTTGGAAAAAAAATTGATTTCAAGGCATATGATGAGAGCGATGCACTGGCGATAGCATTGTGTCATGCGCTTAATAGTAGAGCAAGTAGTAAACAGCAACTAGTAAAAAGAGAGCAACGATTATGATAGGTTTAATTTGTGGTAAAGTAATTTTTAGTGATGGGACTGAAGTAATTGTCCAGACGACTTCTGGTATTGGATACCAGATCTATTTTAAAAAAATATTGATGGAAGGAAGTTATACGTCTTTATTTATTTCACATGTAATTAGAGAGGCTTCACAAGATTTGTATGGGTTCGTCACGCTTAGAGATAAAAAACTTTTTGAAATGTTGACTACGGTAAAAGGAGTTGGGCCAAAGTCTTCTGCATCATTAATTAATAATATTGGTAGCGATGAAGTTTGCAGGGCCATTATGACGGAGAATAAAAAGATTTTAGCAAGTGCTCCAGGAGTTGGGCCTAAGGCCGCGGCACAAATAATTTTAGATCTTGCAGGGAAAATCCATAAGGTTCAGATGTTCTCGAATAAATTTAATCGAGATGTATTACAGTTTTCAGTGGCTGAGATTAGTCGTGAAATTAATGATGGGAATGTTGTTTGTAATAGCGAAGAGGATTGCTTGATATCAGATGGTAGCATCGTAGATGATACCATTATGGCGTGTAAGGAACTTGGGTTTAGCGAATCGCAAATTGTTCCAATTATTAATAGAATTTTATCAACGTCAAAACTTAATTCACCAGAACAGCTAGTGCATCTTGTTTTGAAAGAGGTTTGATATGTTTGAGCAGGACGAGATGGAGATAATTACTGGTGAGGCCACATCTGAAGAGCAATCGCGCGAGCCTTCATTACGTCCAGTGGATTTTAACGAGTATGTTGGACAAAAGAAAATTGTTTCAAATATTGATATTATGGTTAAGTCTGCACTTCTTAGACAAGATGCCATGGACCATGTTCTTTTGTCTGGCCCTCCTGGTCTTGGAAAAACATCATTAGCAATGATTCTTGCAAAATCTCTTGGCAGTGAACTTCATGTGATTTCTGGGCCTGCGATAGATAAAAAAGGTGATCTCGCCGCTATTCTTACTAATCTTGCTCCTCGTGACGTTCTATTTATTGATGAAATTCACAGGATGCATATCTCTATTGAGGAAATTTTATATTCAGCGATGGAAGATTTTAGATTAGATATAGTAATTGGACAAGGTCCAAGCGCTAGAACGATGCAGATAAGTATTCCACCGTTTACTCTTGTTGGAGCTACAACAAGATCTGGATTAATTTCTAATCCACTAAGAGATCGGTTTATGGCCCACTTTCATTTTGATTTTTATAGCAGCGACGAATTATCCATGATAGTTGATAATAACGCTGAAAAATTAGGAATTAAGCTGGAGAGCGGAGCTTCATACTTAATTGCTTCTTGCGCAAGAGGAACTCCAAGAATAGCAATACGAATATTAAGGAGAGTCAGAGATTACTGTTTTGTCAGAGGTGGTAGTGCTGTTAATACTGATGATGTAAAAAAAGCATTGGAGATGATGGATATTGACGATCAAGGCCTTGGACGAATGGATCGTAAAATTTTAGAAGTTATTGCAGATTATTATTCTGGTGGACCAGTAGGAATAGATGCTCTTTGTGCAACGATTGGAGAAGAGCGTGGAACGATTGAAGATGTATTTGAGCCATACTTGCTCAAAGAGGGATATTTAATTAGAACCTCTAGAGGAAGAATGATTGCGGATAAAGGTATTAAACATTTAGAAAAGTTGGATGGTTGTGTATGAACGTACTAGACTTAATTGAAGAAGAAACTAATAGTGAAATTATTATTGATCCTGAAAAGATGGCCGTTGAGTTAAAGGCCAGAATGGATGAATTAATCTCTCAGATAAGCGATGAAACATCAGATCGAGCGAGCAAAGATATTATTGTTGATACTCCACAGGTGTTGTATAGTTTTAGCAAGCTGATGGTGTTAGAAGAGATGGACGATGAATAGTAGACGATAAGTGTTGGTTATCTGCGATAATTAGTTTTCCTTTTTTTCTTTTTTTGCGATAGAATTCTAATTCAGTAATTAATTAGGAGTTAATCATGACACTTAGTGATGAAGAGTTGGGCGTTATTAGAAAATTGGCAGCTATTGGTACAATGACATCGTCAGTTGTCCACGAAATTAAAAATCCAGTTGCACTTATTCACGGCCTTGCTGAGCAGTTACAAGATGGAACTGTTACTCCAGAGATGGCAGCTAAAGTTGGAAGCAAGATTGAGAAGGCTTCAACTAAAATTTTAGAGATAGTAAAAAGCGTTCAGGACCTTGTTCATGGACAGTCTGCGGAGATGGTAATGGAAAATCTTGCGGGCATAGTTGAAGAGGCCGTTGAGTTCTCCTCCAGAAAATCAAGCAAAGCAGGAGTGGAGATTCAGTGTGATGGTATTCCTGATGTTGATATAAAGTGTAGACCGATTCAGATCACGCAGGTTATTTCAAACTTGATTAATAACGGTGTAGATGCAGTAGCAGAGCTTAAAGAACGTTGGGTTAGAGTTGAGGCAAAAGATGCTGGAGCCGATGTCGTTGTTAGTATAACTGATTCTGGGAAAATTGATAAAGAAGTTGCCAAGAAAATTTTCACTCCACTTTTTACAACTAAAGAGAAAGGTAAGGGCACAGGTCTTGGGCTCTATTTGTCAGAACAGATTATAGCGGAACATAAAGGCAAAGTTGAGATCGATCTAACGGCACCAAATACAAAATTTGTAATTAAGATTCCTAAAAAATAATATTTTATTTTTTATAAAACAGTCGTTCCAGATTAAAGCGTAACGCTTTCAAGCTTTAGCAACACTTGTCTTGGCCCATGGCCAAATGGCTCAACAACGAGTACATCATTCAAATATAGTCGAAATGTGAATCTATCAATATTAACAGGCCCTCCTGTTTTATATTTTTTATTTAAATTTCCAACGTATGGATGGGAAAACTCAGTAACATCACTCCATGTATCAACAAGAAAATAAGATTCCGCAAAGCGATCAAAAATCTCAGCAATTTCAGAAGAGGGTGATTTTATGTTAAGATCAATAATTTTTTTGCGAGTTTGAGTATCTTCACTCCAAAAATATATCGCTTCTAAAGGTATGTGTACGGTGAACGGATTATCTGATAATTCAAAATGCATTCTAATCGCATCGCGGATCGCAAGCGTATGGCAGCCTCTTGCTCCATCATAACTTCCGAAAAATCCACCAACGATAGTCACTTCATCATTTCTGAGTGGCAGATTATGCTCTCCTCCCTCTGAAAAAAGTTCATAGTCGGGTGAACGATTCTTCGTGTACCAATTAGAGTAACCTTCTTTCGATTGGTCACTGACAAGATAAATAATGGATTTCTTGTTGCCCTTGTACTTCGCAATCACTTTATTGATCCCTTTGACAGCAACCCTATCTTCATCAAACTCTGTTGTTGCGTGGACAACAATCAACGGATTAGATGTAATAAGCATATGTGGTAATTCATTTTTCTTGATGGGTGTTAGTTGGTCGGCCAGTACAATCTGAAAAGATATTAACATTAAAAGAAGAGCAGTTAAGATCACTGTAAATCCATTCTTTTTTTTCATTAAAAAAACCTCACAAGCAGATATAAGCATAGAACTGTGTTTTATTCTTCAATGGAGTCTTAAATTCAGTGACCAATGCTTAAATAGTAGTTGAAATTTTAGACCGTAAATAGATTTTTGAAATTCTTACAAAGTTTGAATTTAGAGTGTCTAATCTTTGTTCGTTTTTTGAAAGACTATGGGCCATATGCTTAAAACGTACGCCATTTTTGGTGTATATGTAGTTTAAAATTCTGCCTGGTGGATTAAGGTTAGAAGCGCATTTAATGATTTTCTAAAATTTCCGCTCTTAAATTTCGACTTCATTGTATCCAGTATTTGTTGAGTTTTCTCAGCTTGAAAATCATTTATGTATAAAAGGTCAATGTATTTATGGGCCACGATAAACACAGTAGAAAGTGGTGTTATCAAATTACTGGTTAGTTTCCGTGGAAACCCTTTTGAAAGTGGAAGCTCGTGATGTTGTGAAACTATTTTGTCTATATCAGGAGGGAAGTTTTTAGTATTCGAAACAAGCTTGGCCGCATCTAACGGATGTTTTTCAAACTCATTAAGCTCTTTTTGCTTAATACCTGCAGCTTTGTCGTCGCCATCGTTCATTGCGTATTTTAAAGCAATATCTTGATCTTTGATTGTAATATCGTGCATGAAAGCAGCAATAGATAATTTCTCTTTTGTATCTTCAGTGCTCCAATCTAAATGATCAGACATACCGCACGCTACATAAGAAACAAGCATACTGTGTTCGTATGTGTATCCAGCATCGCTTTTCATATTTTTTAGGAGATCGGTTAGATCTGGATTTGCCTCGATCATTTTAATAGAGCTCTCTACTGTTGTTTTTGTTAAAGCAATTACTGTTTCACTCATTCCGATATTGATTAGCTGGTTTTGAACAATTTCAAAAATGTCTGCTTGGACGGCCTTGACTTCGTCTAGGTTTTTACCATCAAGATGTAACAGTTTGTCTAATAAAGAGTCCATGCAGAAATTAATGAAAGCCTCATATTGATCATTTTTAATATAGAGCTTGTCGATGTTTTTTACTTTGTATTTTTCAATTACCCCATCATCTACCGGGGCCCCTTTATGGAGCATCTTTACATATTTTGCATCAGAAATTTTAATGAAAATATCTGTAGGAGTTTTGGTAAGTTTTGCTAGCATCTTTAACCTTACTGGAAGATATTCTAGAACTACCGCAACAACATCTGGGTTTTGTTCTTTGAAAAAACTAATGGCAGAAGCGATTGCTTCATCAAGCGTTCCTTTTTGAGGTGGTTTGTCTATTTGACGATTCCCAGGGTGATCATTTTTAAATGTTTTAAATGTCTCATGTTCTTCAAGGTTTTCAGGGCTAAAGAGTATAAACGGAATGTTAAGCTTGTTTTCTTTGACATATTTGTAAAGGACAGTAGCATCTCCATCTGGCATGTTGAAATCAGAAACAATTACGGCAAGTTCCTTATTGTTTTTTAAGGCAGAGATTGCAGAGTTACCAGATTCATGTTCTTCAACTTCAGCATTACTAAGGGCCTGCAGCTTCATAGAGAAAAGCTCTCTTAAATCTTCATCATCTTCAGCATAGATAATTTTCAAGATACTGCCTTTTATTGTTAATTGTTGTTTTCTGTATGCCTTTCGTCTTATCGAGTATATGTGATTATACCTTGACGTAAAAAAATGAGAAAAGAAAAAAATAATGATTGTGCAAAGGCCGACTGTTACTTGTTGTGCACTATTGCTGTGGTAAGCTGTGACGTTGAAACTAGCTTACTAAATTCATCGGTAATTTGAATTTCCCAGATATGATTTCTTCTGCCAAGATGAATAGGCTTGGTAATACCAATTACAATCCCTGATTTTACAGGTCTGATATGTTTTGTCTCAATACTGCTACCAACTGCTCTGTACTCGTTTTGATCTAAACATAAATTTGATGCTAGGCTGGCCACTGTTTCTGCTAGTACGCATGAAGCACCACCGTGCATGATTCCATGAGGCTGTTTAGTTTGATCAAGTATTGGCATCTTAGCAGAAATGAAATTTTCACCAATCTCAACTATCTCTATACTCATGTGATCAACTAAACTATTTTTACAAAAATCGTTTAGTTCTTTTACGGTAGGTTTTGTATGCCAGATCATTTTAGTTTCCTAGTTTTGTTTATAACAGCAGTTGCTAAAGCATTTTCAAACGATTCATTGTTAGCATAACAGGTCTGAAATGTCGCCTCCCAATATTTTCTTTCTTCCATGCATAGGTAAAAGAAAACGTGGTCCTTCCACTCTGAAAATTCATTGTAAGCAAATTTGAAGAGTTGTTTCTTGATCTCTTCAGGGTAAGACAGTTTGCCAGCAGCATCAGCTAGTGGCATCTGGAGAACACGGCTTCTTTTTTTTGTTAACCTAATTTGTTTGATAACTGGTTTTGTGTAAGTCAGAGTTCCAAATGAGATGAAGGCAATTTGGGATGGATTAAATTTAATTTTAACATCATTAAACATTTTAGAATAATCATCTTTCCAGTTTTGATAATGAATAATTGGATGAAAATGAAAGGCCACGAGTCTCCCCGCTTGCGCAATCTTAAGTGCGGCATTTATTCTGGCCTCAAGTGTTGCAGTTCCAAGTTCTTCTTCAGTGATTATGGTTGGAGTATTTAATGTCCAGCTGCACACAATGTTTTTAGGAATGTCTGCTATATTGTCCAAAAAATAGTTAACGTTTTGAGATTTTGTCTTAAACTCTAAAAATATGTTTGGATGTTTTTTTGCAAAAGCACAAAGGTCATCGAGCACTCCATTTTTATTTCCCCACATAAGTGAGTCAGAAGATTGCCCTGTTCCAAAATGGTATAGAGTATTTGAATCAATCTCAATTTTATCTAGTTTCGATTTTAAATTTTGTTCAACGTAACAGGTATTTTCAGGATAAAAAGATTGAATGCAGCAGTAGTTGCAACCATAACCACAGTTTTGAATTGGATCGATTGTTTTAAGATTACAGCAAATAGTTTTCTCTGAGGCGACAGGACACATTCCAAAAATTTTTTCTCCGCTATCAATCTCTTTGAATGTGAAATGTTTTTGAAGTGTTGTATTAGCTTCTGCATTTCCATAAGACAGAGATTCTTTGTGCCCATTCCAAATCTTGTTTACATGTTTAAAAAAACGGTTTTTTGTCACTAAGTTATCTGCCTCTACGACCTCATTTGTTTTTTTTAGCTCGTCCCATATCGTTTCCATTGATCGTTGTTGCCACATTAAAAGATCTGTCTCAATTGTGATTAATATCCTCGTCTCTTGAAAAGTGAATGGTAAATTGTCAGTAATCATTTCTAAGAATGTTTGAGATGATAGTGGTAACTCTTTAAATAATTTTTGATCTTTCATTGCTAATTTAGTGTTAGCAATGATGATGATGTTTTGTCACCATTTTTCGTTCTGCGTGAACAACTTTTGCGCAAAATTTAAATTAGATCGCAGAAAAGTTCGTCCCGAACGAAATTTCCACCTTTGGCATGAGGATTCAAATGATCATATTGTAAGTTTTTTGTTGAACCACAGAGCTGACATTTCCCATTAGCGATTTTATAAATATTATATTTTGTCTGCTTGCTTATGTATCTGCTCTTTTGTTTTATCTCTTTGTCTTGGTTTTTTTGCGGCCCTCTTTTTGGAATGAGATCATCTTCATATTTTTCTAGCGCCACCTGCGCCATCATATTTAAAACCTCGTCAAAGTCGAGTGGTTGAGCTCCGTTGCTTTTCTTTGAATATAAATTTCTAACCTGCTCAATCTTAGCTAGCGTCTCTTTTGAAATTGAGACCGAAAGCCTAACATCTTTGCCACTGTCACTTTGTTTTACAATAGTTTTCTTTTTTT
>DYOQ01000068.1 GCA_020720455.1 Bdellovibrio sp. | reverse complement strand
ATTGTAGGGAAATGTGCAACGGCCTTTTTTACCATTGTTATGGGCCAGTTCCAAATATTTTTTTTCTGATAGTGACGAAAAAAATAAGAGTAGCTAGTGCCACTCCAAAAATAATAATATTTCCACGTTTTATGTAGTCGACTACGCTCTCTCCAAAGTTATAATAGAGATAAAAGAATGTAATATTAGATGTTACACAAGCTAAAAAATCATAAAACGAAAATTTTAGAAAATTCATTTTACCCATACCTGCGGTTAAGAAAAGTCCGTTTCTTACACCAAATGGTATAAAGCGGCCAACTACTAAAGTTATCGCTCCATATTGTTTGTAAAATGAGGAGAGTTTTTCAACTCTCTTTTCAGAGGCCATTTTTTTAAAAAAATTTATTTCCCAGATTTTTTGGCCTAGCACTCGACCAATCCAATAACACATCAGATCGCTCAGGTATGCGCCGATAAATATACAGGTGAAAAAGGTGTACAGCATCTCGGGATTTTTTGCCGATAAAATTGCTCCGGTAAATATCATCAGGTCTTCAGAGACAGGAAGGTTTAAACCGGCCAGCAGAAGCAGTCCTAGAATGATATATGGAGCAATCTCAATATTGTTTTGGATAAAAATAATCAATTGTTCCATGGTGAAATTTCCGTATATAATCTATTAAGGCAAACATTTTTATCAATATTTTAAAGATATTGATTCTCTTCGTCGAGAAGAATGTAGGTTTAAATATTGTTAGGAGATTTTATGGATATTCGCGCTGATTATATTCCAAATCCAATTGTTATTGAGCAAACGGCAAGAGGTGAGAGACAGTATGACATTTACTCTAGATTATTACTCGATAGGATAATTTTTTTAGGAACTCAGGTGAATGACACGGTTGCCAATCTTTTGATTGCTCAGATGCTTTTTTTAGAGCAATCGGACCCTGATGCTCCAATACATATGTATATAAATAGTCCAGGTGGTTCTGTTTATGCTGGCCTTGGGATTTACGATATGATGCAGTTAGCGAGCTGTCCTGTCTATACATACTGTACAGGCCTTGCGGCATCTATGGGTTCTTTGCTTCTTTGTGCAGGTGAAGCTGGGCATCGTTATTCATTGCCACACAGTAGGATCATGATTCATCAACCACTTGGTGGTGCTCAAGGGCAGTGTAGTGATATCCAAATTCAGGCCAACGAAATTCAAACTTTAAAAGATCAACTTAATCAGATCTACGTAAAGCATACTGGTAAAGCGTTTGAAGATGTTGTTAAGGCAACAGATAGAGATAACTATCTCTCTCCGATTGCTGCCAAAGAGTTTGGCCTTATTGATAAAATAATTGAAAAAAGAGATAGCGGAAATAAGAAATAAAAAATAAGAAATAAGAAGGGGAACGAGTAATGGTTAGAGATAAGAGTGGAACTAGGTCTTTACACTGTAATTTTTGTGGGAAATCACAAAAAGAGGTTAAGAAGCTTATCGCAGGGCCTGGTGTCTACATTTGTGACGAGTGTATTGAACTTTGTAACGATATTATTTTTGAGGATGCAACCAAAGCAACAGTTAAAGGGGTTCTTGATAATGTTCCTAAGCCGCATGAGATTAAGGCGCACCTTGATCAATATGTTATAGGGCAAGATAGAGCTAAAAAAATTATTTCTGTTGCTGTTCATAATCACTACAAAAGAATATCGACAAAAGGTAAAACAGCTAGCAAAGATGATATTGAGTTGCAAAAATCAAATATTTTATTAGCAGGTCCAACAGGTAGTGGAAAAACTTTAATTGCTCAGTCGCTTGCGAAATATTTGAATGTTCCGTTTGCAATATCGGATGCTACTAGTTTGACTGAGGCCGGTTATGTAGGAGAGGACGTTGAAAATATAATTTTAGCTCTTTTGCAAAACTGTGATTATGATATTGAAAGAGCTCAGCGAGGAATTGTATATATTGATGAGATTGATAAGATCGCTAGAAAATCTGAGAATCCTTCGATAACAAGAGATGTTTCAGGTGAAGGTGTCCAGCAAGCATTATTAAAAATCATTGAAGGAACGATTGCGTCGGTTCCTCCAAAAGGTGGAAGGAAGCATCCTCAGCAGGAGTTTTTGCAGGTAGATACTTCAAATATTTTATTTATCGTAGCAGGAGCTTTTGTTGGGCTGGATAAAATTATAGAGAAGAGAATGACCAAGCGGCCAGTTGGATTTTTATCTGAGTCGTCCAAAGAAGAGAAGTCGATGATTGAAAGGCTTGGTGGTATTGAGTCTCAAGATCTTTCCCAGTTTGGACTTATTCCAGAGTTTATTGGCAGGTTGCCAGTAAATGCGATGCTTGAAGAGTTAGATGAAGCAGCTCTTATGCAGATTTTGACTGAGCCGAAAAATGCGATTACTAAGCAGTATCAAAAGCTGTTTGATTTTGATTCAATCGAGTTAGAGTTTGAACAAGAGGCGCTTAAAGAGATTGCAAAAATGGCCATTAGTCGAAAGACTGGAGCTAGAGGTTTAAGAGCGATTCTTGAGCAGAGTATGTTAGATGTCATGTACGATATTCCAAGCAATGAAAAAGTGTGTAAGGTTGTAGTGACTAAAGAAGCAATTTCCGGAAAAGAGCATCCTAAGCTGATTGAAGGTGAAAGAGTTTCTGAGGCAGATAAAAAAAATAGAGTAAAGTCTACTCGCACAATAGAAAATGCGTCTTAATTGATCGTTAATAAATCGTGTAAACCGTGTATGTAAACAGTGTAACTTGTCAAAATCAAGTGGTTTTCTAATAAATAAAATTCTCCTAGGAAATATTTATCCAATATAATTGGTTTTGACCCATCTCTAGTTATAGGAGAGAATATTCATAAGGCCTTAGATATATCGGCACCAGGAAGGTGCTACTCTAGGGAAGCTGAGCGCATGGAGGTGCTATGAACCAGGATCTATCTGGGGATTCTAAAGAGTATCCGTTACTTCCTCTTAAAGAGTTAATTATTTTCCCACACATGGTGGTACCGCTCTTTGTTGGAAGAGAAAAATCAATTACAGCACTTGAAGCTTCCGTCAAGAATGGGAATGAACTGTTCATGGTTGCCCAAAAAGATGCAAGTATTTTAAGTCCAGAGCGAGAAGACGTTTATGAGATTGGTACAATCGTAAATGTAATTCAGATGCTTCGGCTTCCAGATAATACTGTAAAAGTTTTAATCGAAGGAAGACAAAGAGCAAGGATGACTTCATTTCGTTCAGACGATAGGGGAATCTGGGCGCAGATTGAAGAGTGTCCAAGCAGTGTTACTAGGTCAGTTGAGCTAGAAGCAGCAACAAGAGGAATTAAAAATACTTTTGAACAGTATGTGAAGCTGAATAAAAAAATTCCACCGGAACTATTGATGAGTATCTCGTCTATAGATGATCCATCACGTCTCGCTGATATTATTGTTGCTCATATAACAATGAAGCTGGATGAGAAACAAGAGATTCTTGAAGCTATCAATGTTGAGGATAGGCTAAAACTTTTGATGGAAAAGATGCAAGGTGAGATTGAGATCATTAACGTTGAGAAGAAGATAAGAAGCAATGTTAAAACTCAAATGGAAAAATCACAGAAAGAGTACTATTTAAATGAGCAGATGAATGCGATTCAAAAAGAGCTTGGCCAAAAAGATGATGCTAAGGGTGACATCCTTGAGATGACAGAAAAGCTTGCTAAAAAAGATATGCCAGAAGAGGCAAGAGATAAGGTAGAGAAAGAGATAAAAAAACTCAAAATGATGTCTCCAATGTCAGCAGAATCAGCTGTTGTTAGAAACTATGTGGAATGGATGCTAGCGCTTCCTTGGAATGAAGTTACTGAGGAAGATCACGATATTAATCAGGCACAAATTGTATTAGAGAATGATCACTATGGCCTAAGAGATGTTAAGGATAGAATCATTGAATATTTATCAGTAAGAACACTTCTGAAAGATCCAGGCCGTGGGACGATTCTTTGTCTAGTAGGCCCTCCAGGTGTTGGTAAAACTTCTGTAGCAAAAAGTTTAGCAGAAGCAGCGGGAAGAAGTTTTGTTAGGATTAGTCTTGGTGGAATAAGAGATGAATCTGAAATTAGAGGGCACCGTCGTACCTATGTTGGAGCGATGCCAGGAAAAATTATCAGTGCTCTAAAGCGAGCAAAGAAGAGTAATCCTCTAATCTTGCTTGATGAGATTGATAAGATGAGTAGCGATATGCGCGGTGATCCTGCTAGTGCAATGCTTGAGCTGTTAGACCCTGAGCAGAACAAAAATTTTGTCGATCACTATATTGAGGTCGAGTACGATATGTCGAAAGTAATGTTCATTATGACAGCTAACGATATAAATGGAATTCCTGGGCCACTCAAAGATAGAATGGAGATAATTACCGTCCCAGGTTATACACCGTATGAGAAATTACAGATTGCTAAAAACTTTTTATTAAAGAAAGCAATTAAAAATAATGGAATGGATGATTATCCAATTAGAATAAACGATAAGACATTTATGAGTATAATAACAAACTATACTCGTGAATCTGGTGTTAGAAGTTTAGAAAGAAAAATAAACACGGTAATTAGAAAGATAGCAGCAGGAGTTGTTACTAAAAAAATTCCAATAGGAAAGAAATATAGCGTTTCAACAACTCAGCTAAAAGATTATTTAGGCCCAGCTGTTTTTGATAGAACAGATATCGAGACAGAACCTCAAGTTGGTTTAGTTAATGGCCTAGCATACACTCCAGTAGGCGGTGAGGTTCTTCATATTGAAGTAATCACTGTCTCTGGAAATGGAAAACTTCAAATCACCGGAAAGCTTGGTGAAGTTATGCAAGAGTCAGCTAAAGCGGCCCTAAGCTATGTTAGAGCAATTAGTGATCGATTAAAAATTGGGCCAGAGTGGTATGATAAGCATGATATTCATATTCACGTGCCAGAAGGAGCAACGCCAAAAGATGGACCTAGTGCAGGTATTGCGCTTGCAACAGCTCTTACTTCTGCGATCACTGGAATAAAGGTCAGGCAAGATATTGCGATGACTGGTGAGGTGACAATTAGAGGTCGAGTGCTCCCAATTGGTGGATTAAAAGAGAAGCTTCTAGGTGCCAAACAGTCAGGGATTCATAAGGTCATTATTCCTAAAAAGAATGAGAAGGATCTTTTGGAAGTACCTGATGAGATCATGAGTGGCATGGAGATACTTCCAGTCTCAACTTGCGAAGATGTTTTAAAGCAGGTCTTAGAAATAGCTGATCCAGCTGAGTTTATGAAAGTTGTTGGATTAAGTGTAGTTCAAGACACGCCAGAAGAGTCTATCAAGGTTGCAAACTAAGTTTATTCATTCGATGTTCGATGTAGGAACAAAGTTTATAGTTGATCTAATAGCTTAAAGCTTGAAACAACTTTATCAAACTGAGTTTTAAGAGTTGAAATATTTTTCGCCTCATTTGCGATACTCTTTGCCTTGGTATTAAGGTCCAGAGAAGTGCTAGATATCTCATTTGAGCCGCGATTGATTTCGGTAAGCCCCTGAGAGATCTCTCCGACTGCTCTTGCAACATCTTCGATTCCAATTCTAATCGCATCGATACTGCGAGCTACTTCGCCAACAGCATTTACTGTATCTGAAACAGTTGTTGCAACCTCTGCAGAAATTGCTGACTGTTCTTCAACTGTAGCAGAAATCGTCTGGTTGTTTGATTGAATTGTTTTCATGATATTTGCAATAGCTTCGATTTTCTTTGTCGACTCTATTGCTGCTTTTTGAATATCTTCAATTTTTGTTGAGATATCATCAGAAGAATTAGTTGTTTGCTTCGATAGCTCTTTTACCTCATTAGCAACTACTGCAAAACCTTTTCCAGCATCACCGGCACGTGCTGCTTCAATTGTTGCATTAAGTGCGAGTAGGTTTGTTTGAGATGCAATTCCAGTTATTACGTTAACAAAATTGCCGATATTTTCTGCTTCCTTATTTAGGCCGATCATTGATTTCGCAATCGTATCTGATTGAGTGGCGGCCTCATCGGTAACTTTTGTAGCATTTTGAGTGTTGGTTACAATCTCTTTAAATGAGTCAGATAGTTGATTGATTGAAGTAGAGACGCTATCCATACTAGCTTTCATCTCTTCTGCTCCACTAGCGATTGTTCCTACTTCAGCAGCGGCCTTACTCGTCTGCTCAGAGACTTGAGTCATATTAGTTGTTACCTCTTCAATAGCTGTACTTGTTGAAGAAGAGATGTGGCCTAGATTTGAACTGCTCTGATTGAGTTCAGTTATTGATTGGTTTAGTACTGAAGCAATTGAACCCATATCAGTTGAGGCATCTCTTAGCTCTTTTGCAACCTTGTATAGGTTTGTTTGATCCATGATAAATTCAAACGCTCCGATTATTTCGTTGTTAGCACCAAAAACAGGGGTACCAAAATACTCAATAGGAATTGATGTCGTAGCATTTGGTCTTGCTACTGTTGTGGATTGGATGAGTGCTTTTGTTTGCATTGCTTTATAGCAGGCACAATTTTCAGTTTGGCAATCTCCTGTTTTAAAAATATCATAACAGTAAGTTCCAAGTAGTTCGCTAGCAGGTTTGTTTGCTATGCTCTCAACTTTCTTATTAACAAATGTAAGCTTAAAATTTGTATCAATTTGAAAATATGGTGCGAAAAGTTCTGTAATGGTTTTTGTTAGCCTATCACTAAGAATTTTACCATTTTCAATATCGGCGGCCATTTTGTTTAGTTCATTGGCAAGAGTACCAAGCTCATCTTTAAATGGTGTTGTATCTATTCTTTCTGAACTACTGTTTCCACCAATTTTTTGAGTGAAATTTCTAATCGCAGTTATGGCACTAATGACGTAGTTGGCAGTAAAAAACGATATAATTAAAATCAGAAAAATAAGTATTATGGTAATAGCTCCAATGGCATACATTTGTACCGTGTTATGGTGAATTGTCTCGTGCATTTTATTTTCAAGATGAGCAAACTCACGTCTAACACTGGAGTCTATGTCGCTGACACATTTGCTAAGGGTAGTAAAAAATTCTGTTGTATCAACAGGGTAGTTCCCACTATCGTTATTATCACTGACTTGAATCATGTTGTAGACTTTGTCTAACTCTTTCCAGTGGTCCTTCTCTTGAATAGTGCTAGCAATTTCTTTTGACTGATCGCTTAACCTAATGAAATTTGCTTGAAATAGTGTTAAGGCACCCTCTCTTAATTTTGTAATCTGAGTTTTTGTTGATAGGCTTGTTGGTTTACCTTTAGCAATAGTTCCTATCATCGTTGCTCGAAGTTTCCCTTGCATCTCTTTTGCTTCTTCAAGCACTCTTAAAGTTACTAGAAGTGTTCCGACCCCAACTAGTTTAAGTCTTGATGCTTCATGGCCTAGAGCGATATAGTAATCCAGAATAGACTTAATCATTGTTCCAAAGTTATTGAGGTGAGTAGCTAGAGCTCCCTTGTTATCAATATGAGCTCTATAGCTAGATAGCTGATTGATTAAAGCGCTGGATTTGTCCATCTCACTTTTGAGGATTGCGCTATCTTTTGACCAAGCTAAGAACTTCTTAACGTGGTCGTCACTCAACGCTCTTCGCTCTTGGAGTTTGTTTAAGTTGTTTGCCCCTTCTATGTATGCGGAGCTTAATCCTCGTTCAATTTGTAAACTATCTACTAACTCGTGGCCTACTCTTAAAAAATCTATATTTGTATCAATAATCTTACTTCCACTATATTCATCGTATCCAGTTTTAAACTCGAAAAAAGAAGTTATCGCAAATATTATTAGTGGGATTATCGCTAGAGACCAGATCTTCTTTTTTAAACCTATTTTTTTCAGTGTATCTAAAATGATCATCCGCCCTCCTGGTGGTTAATGATGGGTAATATTCAATTTGTTTATTAAATTTAAATAAATTCTACTATAAAATGAAATAATTGCACTATCTATTTTAGTATTTAGTATTATTATTTGGTAAGCTTTTTACCTTTGGATTCGTTGGTTTTTGGTTTCTTATACTCGACCGAGCATGAGTCAGACATTCAGGTTCTGACTCCAATTTTCGGTAGAATCCATTTATTGAGAATGAACCAGGCAGCTACAAATAGAAGCGGGCCTAAAATTGATTGATCCTGCACAAATTCTCCTTGAACATATTACAAAGTTGTAATAACGTACAATAGTATCGTAAATTAAGAAAGGGTTTTATGCCAAAGTATGATTTTAAATGTAATAATTGTTCAGAAGTTTTTGAACTGAGTATGAGTATTAAAGAGCTTGAGGACAAAGAGGCCGATAAAAAAGTTTGTCCAAAGTGTAACTCAAGAGAGGTTAAACAACTTCTTTCATTTGCTTCAGTTGGTTCGTCCGGTTCATCTTCAGCCTCCTCTTCTCGTGGCAGTAGCAGTAGCGGTTGTGGATGAGGTGTCTAAAATAGGCGTCGGTGGCGCTTGAAATTCGTAATTTAGATTTTGAAATGTTTAGAAAGGAGGAGACTGGTGTCTCGGCCGGCCTTCAAAGCCGGTAGTGCGTGGATAAAACCACGCGTGGTAGGTTCGATTCCTGCCCTTTCTGCCAACTTCTTCCTTTTGCTTTTACTGAGCAAGGAGTTGCAATGCAAGGGCCTAGGCCTGAATAAATAAAAAACTTGCATGCGAAGATCGACTTATCTTAAAAGATAAGGTAATTGCGAGATAATCGGAATTAGTGAGAAATATCTTAGTGCTATTGAAAATGATAAAAGACCAAATATGAGTGCCCACCAAAAAAATATTCCGGCCGTAGGTAGAGTGATTAATGAAAAAATTTTTGCTCCGTGGATTGATCTTCTTGGGAGAGAGTTGGTTACTAATATTATTAGAAAGAGATGTGAGGATTTTAGAGCTGAAGTAGATGGTTCAAACTCTTATGCGTTTTTTTTAAATGATATTGAATCAAGTTTAAAAAAATATAGTGGGCCATCTCTTAAAGAGGTTATTAACGCTACTGGTGTTGTTGTTCATACTAATTTAGGCCGTTCTCCTCTTGGTGAAGAGTTATTACAAGAGCTAAAAGCAATGTCTAATTACAATAACCTTGAGTTCGATTTAGAAACAGGCAAGAGAGGAAATCGCCAAGATCATTTGAAAAAAGAGCTCTGTTTATTAACAGGCGCTGAAGATGCAATTGTTGTAAATAACAATGCAGCAGCGCTTGTGCTAATTCTTGGAACCTTTGCTAAAAACAGAGAGGTTGTTGTTTCAAGAGGTGAGCTAATTGAAATTGGAGACTCTTTTAGAATCCCTGATATTATGGAGACAGGTGGAGCGAGATTAGTTGAGGTCGGTTCGACCAATAAAACTAAACTTAATGATTATCAACAAGCAATAGGTTGTGAAACGGCCATTCTATTTAAGGCGCATACAAGTAACTTTGTTATTTCTGGTTTTACGGAATCGGTTTGTGCCAAAGATATGGCAGAGCTCGCACGAAGTAATAAAATTATCTCTGTCTATGATTTAGGTTCAGGAATGCTGACGAAAGTTGAGGGTTCAAAAATAGATGGGCCGACTGTTAAAGAGGCAATTGATCAAGGGGTCGATCTAGTAACGTTTAGCGGGGATAAGCTTTTAGGAGGCCCTCAATCAGGCGTGATCGTTGGAAAAAAAGAATTGATTGCACAATTATCAAAACACCCTCTGATGCGAGCTTTACGTCCTGGTAAACTAACCATCTATGCCTTAATTATTGCAGTTAGAAACTATTTTAGTGAAAAATCTTTGTACTCTAAAAACTTAGTATTTAAAATGGTTGCGTTAGGTGAGTGTGAACTGTTTGAAAGAGCACAACTTTTAAAAAATGAGTTAAAGATAGTTGATATCGATGCTGAAATTGAAAAGAGCGATAACTATGTAGGTGGAGGTGCCGCCCCAGAACTTAAGTTACTAGGTGTAGCTGTTAAGTTATTGGTAAAAAATCCTTCAAAATTATATAGAGATTTAATGAGAGGAGAGTTTGGAACACCAATCGTTGGATTACTAAAAGAAGGGAAACTTTTTTTAGAGTTAAGAACGATTCCAGAAAATAAAATAGAGATGATTGCTCGAACTGTTTCTGAAGTGGAGAAAAAGGTTGAGTGAGTATATAACGTTTTCTACCGCAGGCCACGTGGATCACGGAAAGACCTCCCTTATAAAAGCGCTTACAGGTGTTGATTGTGATACTCATCCAGAAGAGAAACGAAGAGGAATCACCATTAATAATGGGTATGCTTCGTTAGCGTTTGATGACGTTAATATAGGATTTATCGATGTTCCGGGCCATCATCGTTATATAAAACAGATGGTGGCCGGAGCTAGTGGAATAGATTTTTTTCTACTAGTAGTAGCTGCCGATGATGGCGTAATGCCTCAAACTATCGAACATCTAAAAATTTTAAAACTGTACGGCATTAGTCGCGGCGTTGTTGCTATAACGAAAATTGATGCTGTTGATGAAGAGTTAAGATCATTAGTACAGATCGATCTAATCGAAGAATTAAAAAAACATTTTGATCAGCTTCCATTGATTCATTTTGTTAGCAGTGTAAGTGGACAAGGAGTTGAGGAACTAAAGAACTCACTTGTAGGTTTTGCAAAAGAGAAGAACGATTGCACTTTTCCTGATTTTAAGATGTTTATTGATAGAAGTTTTAGTGTGAAGGGTATTGGAACAGTTGTGACAGGAACTATGCTTGGAGGAGAGCTCTTTGTTGGTAAAAAAATTTATTTAAATGGAAAGGATATTTTGGTTAAAGCGCTTCAAGTGCATGGTAGTAGCGTTCAAACAGTAACAGGAAAAAAAAGAGTCGCTATTCAACTAGGTTCTGTTGGTGTGACAGATGTAGGAAGGGGGGATTTTCTTTCTAGCTTTAGTTTTGAACCAAAATCATTAATAGATTGCCAGATTAGAGTTGAAAATATCGACTCTCTTTTTAAAGAAAAGAAAACAGCGCAAGCACTATTTTTTATCGGTGCGATTGAAGTTGTTTGTAAGATTAGAATGCTTGAGAGTTTTGATGCTATTTCTAATGCTAGAGATAAACTGTTTGTTCAGGTTGAGTTGACGAAAAAGGTTCCAGTTTTTTTTGGTGATAGATTTATCCTTAGAAATAGCTCGAACGAAGAGACATTAGGGGGAGGCGTTGTCCTAGATACCGCGCCTCTTGTTCACCGAAAATTTTCACTTGAACTAATTGAATCACTAGCTGGTAGAGCAGAAGGGAACTTGGAAAAAATTATCGAGAGTGAAATTGAAAAATATCAAATGCCAGTTTCAATTAAACAATTGCTACAACAGTTCTCAATTAATCTAGAGGAGTTAAAGGCCGGCCTTAGTGACAGTAAGGCCGTTTCGCTAGTTGGGGATAGTTTGATTGGAAAAAGAGTTTTGGGCCAGTATAAAGATAGAGTGGTGGAAGTGATCTCAAAATATAATAGAGAAAACTTTGCGCTAGAAGAAGGACTCTCGTTAAACTCAATTAATGCGATAACAGAAGTTGAATCGCTAACAACTCTTTTAGTCGAGATGTTGTTGAGCGAAGGAGTTATTCGGAAATCAAAAATTTCCGGTTTTAACTTATCGGTTCATTCTCCTCAGCTTACTAAAGAGCAAGTGGTATATTTAGATGAGATTACGAAAGATGCAGAGCTTAAACTTATCGATGACAGTTTAATGGAAAAAGTTTTAGGGAAGAGGGATGAAAAACAGCTTCTCTCATATATGATTGAGAATAAAATCGTTAAAAAAATTGGTGATTCATATATCGATAAAATAAAACTAGAGTTAGCAAGAGTTAAACTCGTGAAGTTTTTAGAGGATAATGGCGAGATTAGTGTAGCTAATGCTCGTGATATTTGGAATAGCAACAGAAAGAGCAGTGTGGCCATTCTTGAATATTTTGATTCTGTTAATCTAACAAAACGAGTTGGTGATGCTCGCATTCTTGAGTGATCACAGTTTTGCAGGTATTGATAAAAATAAATAGCGTATAATGCTATAGTAAATATTCCCGAATTTAGGTTATCATAAACTATGACATTAACACTTGTACCCACCCCTATTGATGATGAAGGCGAGCTCGACTCTTTTGCAACGGACGTTTTACAAAAAGCAGCGCTTGATTCCAACTCTTTAATCGTAGTTGAAGAGATAAAACCTGCAAGAAAAAGATGGCTTAATTGGGGGCTTCCAAGAGAGAAGATTGAGCAGTTTATCCTCTACAATGAACATAGTGGAGATGAGCAAGTAAATAAACTAATCGCGGAACTTAAGGCCGGAACCGATGTCTTTTTAATGAGCGACGGAGGGCTTCCTGCGTTTTGTGATCCAGGAAGAGCGCTTGTAGATCTGTGCCATAAGAGTGGAATTAGAGTTACCAGCACCCCTTTTTATAACTCAATCTCACTGGCCATTGCCCTTAGTGGTTTTAATCACGACAGGTTTATGTTTGAAGGGTTTTTGCCAAAGGATAAAGATGAGAGGCAAAAAAGAGTGATTGAAGCGCTTAATAGAAATGAGACTACCGTGATGATGGATACGCCCTATCGCCTTGGCCAAAGCGCTAATCTTTTGACCGAGATCGCTAAAACATTAGATGATAAAAAAGTTAAATCGCGACAAGTCTTTTTGGCCTTAGATCTAACGACCAAAAATGAACAACTGATTCGCTGCTCGATCGATCAATTAAGTAAAAAGGTAGAATCTCTTGGCAAACGAGAATTCATTCTACTTATTTCAGGAAGATAGGC
>DYOQ01000067.1 GCA_020720455.1 Bdellovibrio sp. | reverse complement strand
AACGGTCTCTGAATCTATCGAAATTACTAGGGAAAAAACATTCGGCTTTTCTATTTGGACCTAGAGGTGTTGGGAAAACAACATTGGCCCAAGCGTATGTTAAAAATGTTACGCCATCACTTACCATCAATCTTTTGCATGACGATCAGTTTAATAAATATTTAAAAAATCCAGAAATTCTAAGAGCAGAAATTAAATCATTGCTGATGAATTCTAATGGTGAAACGCTGACAGTTTTTTTAGATGAGATCCAAAAACTACCGAGCATGCTTGATGAAGTACATGCCATAATTGAAGATGAAGAGATCAAAGGCAAAGTAAACTTTTTATTAACAGGATCTAGCGCCAGAAAATTAAAAAGAGATGGTGCTAACTTATTGGCAGGTAGGGCCTGGACTTTATCACTTCATCCGCTAACTTTTTTGGAGCTGGGAGATCATTGGAATTTAGACAAGGCACTAAAGGTTGGAACATTGCCTCTGCCATATCTTCATCAATCAAGCTCGCAAGAATCTATTAGAGTTTTAAAATCATATGTTGGGACATATCTAAGAGAGGAGATTCAACTAGAGGCCCAAATTCGTAATCTTCAAAATTTTTCACGATTTTTAGAGATGGCCGCACAGATGAATGCAAAACCTGTAAACTACTCTAAAATTGCAAAGCAAGTTGGAGTAACAACTAAGACCATTCAAGAGTATTATCAAATATTACTGGATACTCTTGTCGCCTTTAGAGTTAATGGCTGGTCCCGCTCTGTTCGTAAACAAATTCAAAAAGCTCCGCGATTTTATTTTTTCGACTGTGGCATTATAAATGTTTTGCAAGGTGAAATTCATGAAGAGTTGTCCCCGTCTTCATATCGTTTTGGAAAATTATTTGAGACGTTAGTAGTTTTAGAAATGATTCGTGCAAATGATTACGCTGAAACGGATTATAAGTTTTACTATTGGCGTACAAGTACGAATCTTGAAGTTGATATAATTTTACAAAGAGGGGCAAAAACTAAACCTGTTGCCATAGAAATAAAATCTTCCATCAATCCAGATGAACATGACCTAAAAGGCTTGTTGGCTTTTTCTGAAGAAAATCCTGAGGCGGAGCTATTTGTTTTTTGTCTCTGTCAGCTAGAATATAAAATCCAAAATAAAATCACCGTGATTCCTTGGCAACTCGGTATTAAAAGAATATTTTCCTAATAAAAAAAGTTGCACTAAGAAATGGTAGTCAGGACTTTATATTCTGGAATCAGGTTCTCTTCGAGAACAATATCGTAGATAAACGGTGATTTGCTCTCTTCTAATTTATCTTTAATATTGAACAACTCTTGGTCTGTTATTTTAGGTTTTGATAAAATCAATAAGTCGACATCACTATATTGCTGGTTAGTTTTAATGGCCCGAGAACCAAATGGCCAGACCTTATAATCCTGCTACAAGTTTGGCCCTAAGTTTTTTTGCTTCCTTTAAAAAAAGTTCTGAATTTATATATGCCTTGTTAGCGTAGAGCT
Organism: Bdellovibrio sp.; assembly: GCA_020720455.1. GTDB lineage: Bacteria > Bdellovibrionota > Bacteriovoracia > Bacteriovoracales > Bacteriovoracaceae > DYOQ01. The sequence goes on along the minus strand of DYOQ01000067.1, from coordinate 12,269 downwards.
CAGCGTAAGCTTGTGTTGTTAGATTTCTTGTTTCTTGCAACTCAAGCCATAATTCTACACTATCGATTATTCCCATTTGGCCAAGTTTTCTAATAACACCTTTTGGTGAATTTTCTGTAATTCCATGGGTTGAGAGGATTTTTTTAGCAAGTTTCCACGTTAGCTCGAAGCAATATTCAAATCTTTTAATGGTACCATCTCTTTCAAGTTCAGTGTAACAACATTTCTAGTGGCGAGCAATCTTTTCAATATTAAGAGAGGTTGTAGGCTTGTCGATACTCAAGTTATTAGCTATATTTAATATCAAATTTGTAAGTGATAAATGGGAATATGGAAATATGGGAATATAGAGATGAGCAAAATACGTTTTGTAACAGCAGCAAGTTTATTTGATGGCCATGATGTTTCGATTAATATTATTCGAAGAATTTTGCAATCTAAGGGCGTTGAAGTAATTCACCTCGGCCACAATAGAACTGCTCAAGATATCGTTAAAGCAGCATTAGATGAAGATGTTCAGGCGGTTGCTATTAGCTCTTATCAAGGCGGCCACAATGAGTATTTTCTTTACATAAGAGAGTTACTCGATAAGGCCGGAGCGACTAAGATTAAAATTTTTGGAGGAGGAGGTGGCGTTATCACTCCTAAAGAGATTAAAGAGCTTGAGGCAAATGGGATCGAAAGAGTTTACTCTCCTGCAGATGGAATGGAGCTTGGGTTAGAGGGAATTATAGAAGACATGATAAAACGTTCGAGTTATTCCACTCTTGAAGGGGTAGCTTTTTCTAAGTTTGCTAACAAAAAACTATCTAGTTATGAGATCACAAAAGTAATCACAGCAATTGAAGATGGGGAGAAAATACCGCTTACTCTTGAGGGTGGTAAAACGCCAGTGCTTGGGATAACTGGAACAGGCGGGGCAGGTAAGTCATCACTTATTGATGAGATTCTCTTGAGAATAATCAGGTATTATCCAGATAAAAAAGTTGCTCTCGTCTCTGTTGATCCTACGAAGAAAAAAACTAGTGGAGCATTACTTGGAGATAGAATAAGACTAGGAAGTGCCAGCAATCAAAATGTTTTTATTAGAAGCCTTGCTACTCGAGATTCAAAAACAGCTCTCTCACCTGAAATTTCAAAAGTTGTTAAGTTTTTACGGACGCTTGATTTTGACCTTGTTATGGTTGAGAGTTCTGGGATTGGGCAAGCTTCAGATGAGATTACAGCTGTCTCTGACAAATGTATCTATGTGATGACGCCAGAGTTCGGAGCTCAAACTCAGCTTGAGAAAATTGAAATGCTAGAAGTAGCAGATATGATCGTCATCAACAAGTTTGAAAAGCCTCGAAGTGAAGATGCTCTTCGCGATGTTAGAAAACAGTACCGCAGAAATCATGCGATTTTTGAGGGCCATCCAGGAAGCCCATCTGATGAGGGTTTACCAGTTTTTGGTACGACAGCATCAAAGTTTAATGATACCGGCGTCAACAGTCTTTTCTTAGAGATAGTAAAAACCTTTGGTTTTAAAAAAGATTTTGAAATTGAAGGGAATAAATCTCCTAAACAAAAAGGGGCAATTATTCCTGCGGCCAGAGCAAATTATCTGCGAGACATTGCTAAGGTTTGTTTTGATTACAACTTGAAAGTTGATCAAGTAGCGAATAAGTTAAGAGAGTATGAGGCGCTAGAAATTGCAGCGAAAATTTTAAAGAGTAGCGATGTTGAAGTAAAATCAAAAGAGGTTAAAGCAGGAATAGGAGAAGAGGTTTTTAAAGAGCTTTTCCTTTTTGATGATACTGTTAAAAAATATTCCGCAGGTGAGTTCTCATACAGTGTTCGAGGAAGTGAATTTAAAGTCATAACAAAATTTCAATCACTCAGTGGGCTTAGTTTACCAAAGGTAGCGTTTCCTAAGTTTGATTCTATAGGAGCAAAATATAGATATGTAAAGAAAAGGGGATTGCCGGGTTTCTTTCCATATAGCGCAGGAATCTTTCCATTTAAACGTAGTGATGAAGATCCAAAAAGAATGTTTGCCGGAGAAGGTGGGCCGGCCCGAACGAATAAAAGGTTTCATTATCTGTCTGTTAACGATCCGGCCAAGAGGCTCTCTACAGCGTTTGATTCGGCAACACTTTATGGAGAAGATCCAAATACTAGGCCGGATATTTTTGGAAAGATTGGAGAGGCCGGAGTTAGTATCGCAACGATTGAAGATATGAAACTGTTGTTTAAAGGTTTTAAGCTCAGTGATAAAATGACCAGTGTCTCGATGACAATTAATGGGCCAGCTCCAATTATGCTTGCAATGTTTATGAATACAGCAGTTGAACAAGAGCTAAGTGGTAGCGATAGAGAGAGCAGAGAAAAGCAGATAGAGGTCATGAGAAAAGTTAGAGGGACCGTGCAGGCAGATATTTTAAAAGAGGATCAGGCCCAAAATACTTGTGTTTTTTCTCTCGACTTTGCTATTAAAATGATGGGCGATGTTCAAGAGTTTTTCTGTAAAAATTGTATTGCGAATTATTACACAGTAAGCGTTAGCGGTTATCATATTGCTGAAGCTGGAGCAAATCCAATTACTCAGCTAGCATTTACTCTTTCAAACGGTTTCACTTATGTTGAGTATTATCTAAGCAGAGGAATGAAAATCGATGATTTTTGCCAGAACCTATCTTTCTTTTTTAGTAACGGCCTTGATCCTGAATACACCGTACTTGGAACGGTTGCGAGAAAAATTTGGTCCGTGGCAATGAGAGATAAATATGGTGCTGATAGTAAGTCGCAAAAATTTAAATATCATATTCAAACTTCGGGTAGAAGCCTTCATGCTCAAGAGATAGATTTTAACGATATAAGAACTACTTTGCAGGCATACTTAGCTCTTAGTGATAGTTGTAATTCACTTCATACTAACGCCTACGATGAAGCGATTACAACGCCAACAGAAGAGAGTGTCCGTAGGGCCATGGCGATTCAAATGATAATTAATCGCGAATTTGGTTTAAATAAGACAGATAACCCAATGCAAGGAGCATACTTGTTTGAGGAGCTTGTTGAGTTAGTTGAAGACGCAGTGTTGAAAGAGTTTGAGGTGATCTCTGATAAAGGCGGAGTGCTTGGCGCAATGGAGAGTATGTATCAGCGAAGTAAAATTCAAGAGGAGTCTTTGTATTATGAGAGACTAAAAGATTCTGGAGAGCTTCCAATTATTGGTGTTAATAGTTATATCGCGGACAACATCAAAGAGCAGATGAGTAAAGAGATCGAGCTTTCAAGATGTACCTATGAAGAAAAAAATGATCAAGTAATTCGAGTTGAGAATTTTAAAAAAAATCATGGAGACAAGTCGAAGGTTGCGCTTGAATCATTGCGAGCGGTGGCCCTTGGTGGGAATAATATTTTTGAAGAGCTTCTTAGTACGGTAAGATACTGCTCGCTTGGAGAGATAACGAAAGTTCTTTATGAGGTTGGTGGAGAGTATAGAAGAAATATGTAGTCGGAATTTCGTTTAACTTCTTAAGTTAATTAATTATCTAATTATTACATTCAAATGTTGAACAACGTCCATCATAAGCATCAATAATCATCTTGCACTCAAGTTTAGTGGCCGTATTGGTTAATGTTGTTTCATAAAAATTTTCATCAATATCAATAATATTTGTCCCATTATCTTCATCACTGATCAGATTATCAAGTAATCCTAAAAATTTGTTTTTCTCGATAATTTGTGAATCACTAGGGTTACAAATATCAAATTTATCAAGATTTTTCTGTATTTCATTACTAAAACCCATAGTGTTTAAGGATAAAACAAAAAGGGGGAAAAGTAACAAGCATTTTTTCATAATTATTCTCCTATTAATAATAATTCAATCAGTAATTGATATTGTTCCAAAAATAATGTGTATCTGCTTCACTTGAGTTAAATACTTTGTTAATAATAGATAAGCTATACCAAAGATTAATGCCATACGAAAGGCGATTGTAAAAAAGATATGGATTTGAAAAACCACGGGTCAACCTGTTAAAAGATGGTTTATAGAACATTTTTGTTTTTTTGTAACTCATTTTTTTACAAATCAAGCTGCCAGAGAAGCCGAAGTACAAAAAAAGTAGGTTTCCCTGATGCATACGTTACTCGTAGAAGTTATACGGCAGTTATAACCGAGTATCTTGGGGCGGTGAACCTGAATAAAAATATTCGGCACGGTTTCTGTACAAAGAGAGATTGTTGGTGTCACAATAGATGCTAAATCTTTGAGTGAAAGATTTAATCAGTAGGTTTATTTAGATGTGTTCAGCATACAGACATGTTTCAAAATTGAAAGGGATTGTGTTTTCCTCAAAAGAGCTTTTTGTTTTTTCTTTGCCAATTGTGTTTGGCCAAGTTGGGCAGATGTTAATAGGTGCGGGAGATACCTTGGTGGCCGCAAGATATTCAACCGAGACTGTTGCTGCTGTTGGGTTGGCCGGAGGAATTATGTCGCCTCTTTTTGTAGCAGGGCTTGGATTTATGTCTGGAGCTGCTCCAATTCTTGCTACTAAGCGCGGTGAGGGTGAAAAAGATATTGGAAAATATCTCTTCTCAATTATTGTGTACTCTGTTGCCGTTGCCGTTGTTGTTCAACTTCTATTGTTTGCGATGTTTCCATTAATTCCTTATTTGGGCATGGATGAACAGTTAGTTCCTCTTGTAAAAGAGTATACAGTGTTATTTAGTTTTTCATTCCTGGGAGCATATCTTTTTCAAGGACTAAAAGAGTTTTTACAATCATTTGAAGACGTGGTTGTTCCTAACGTATTATCAATTGTAGCAGTATTTATTAATATCGCACTAAATTTAGTTTTTGTTTTTGGAGTTAAACCTGTTCCGGAGTTTGGAATAAAAGGGTTGGCCTTTGCAAGTATTTTGGTTAGAGCGTTTTTAGCAATAAGCGTATTAATTTATGCTAAAAAATATTTTACAAGTTTCTCAATTCAAAAAAAATTCTTATTAGAAGTTTTAAAGTTAAGCACACCGATTGCGTTTACTATTGGAGTCGAGGTGGCAGCCTTTTCTGTTTCAACGATAATTGTTGGGAACTTTGGAATGATTCAAACTGCGGCCCATAACGTGGTTCTTACTTTAGCATCAATTACATTCATGGTTCCACTCGCAATTAGCAGTGCTCTTTCTGTTAAGGTTGGACATGCCTATGGAGAAAAGAATATCGATAGGGTTAAGCAGTTTATCGCTAGCGGTCTCTTTTTATCGTTGACATTTATGGGGATGACTGGTGCTCTTTTTTTCTTTTTCCCAGCATTTTGGCTAGAGCTTTTCACTCAGGACACACAGGTTGTCACTATTGGTGTTACGCTGTTATATCTCGTGGCAATGTTTCAGTTAGTTGACGGAACTCAGATTACACTTACGGGTATTCTAAGAGGTCTTGGCGAGACAAAAAGTGTTTTTGTTCTTATATTAGTAGCATATTGGGTTGCTGGGATACCATTTGGAAGTTACTTAGCGTTCTATCATCGTCTTGGCGCTCAAGGAGTTTGGATAGGTTTAACGATCGGGCTTTTTTTAATTGGGAGCGGATTAATTGTGCTTTTAAAGAAAAAAATGGCAGCAATTGTTTGAAGTATTATGGTTAAAATTTATACAAAGAGTGGAGATGCTGGTGAAACTTCGCTGGTAGGTGGAAAGCGAGTTTCCAAGGGTAGTCAAAGAGTTTCGTTATACGGTGAAGTCGACGAGCTTAACTCTTTTGTTGGACTAGCAAGAGCAAACTTGGCCAATGATTTTGAAAACTGTTTGGCAGACATTAGTTTCTTAGAGAGCATACAGCGGCAACTTTTTAAAGCAGGGGCTTTACTTGCTTGTGAAAAAGTTAATTGGCCAAAATACAATCTTCAATCATTAGATAAAAACATAGTAACAGATGTTGAATCGAGAATAGATAATCTTGATGGCAAACTTTCTGAGCTAACAAATTTTATTCTGCCGGGCGGAACTGTTTCTGCTGCTAGTCTACACACTTGCAGATCTGTTTGCAGAAGGGTAGAAAGAGAGATTGTTCGCAGTGATCTTAGCGTTAACGATGAAATCCCTGATAACTTAATAATATATTTAAATAGACTCTCTGATTATTTTTTTGTTTTGGCCAGATACATAAATTTTGTAGCTCATGTGAATGAGCTTAATGTGTAAGAGATCTATGATTTCATATTTTCCATCGTCAGATCAATCTTAATCTCTTTGTGTTCTTTTAACATTTTGAAAGCAGCTTGGAGTTCGTCTATTTTTTTTGAAGTCAAGCGAACCTTCTCATCCATATATTGTGACGTGACTTTAAGCTTTGAATCTTTAATTATTTTATTAATAGTTCGGCCATGATCCTTATCAATGCCAGACTGGATTTTGACAAGCTGTTTGTACATCTGGTTTCCCGTAGGCTCAATTTCTCCTGCCTCTAGCCCTTTTAGTCCAAGGTTTCGCTTTCCCATTGAGCCATAGAAAATATCAAGAGCTGCTTGTATTTTGCTCTCATCTTCGGCTTTAATTTCCAACTCGCTATCTTTATTTACAAGCTCAATAGTTACTTTTGAACCCTTAAAGTCATATCGTCCAAGAATAAGTTTGCGCGCGATATTGACAGCGTTTTTCAGTTCACCAATATCAATTTTTGAGACAAGATCAAATGATGGCACGGTTCCCTCCAGATATGTAGTTGTCCAGCACGATTAAATATTGTATCTTAATAAAATATTATGAATAATTCAGTTAGTAAAAATGTTTTAAGCATCCATATCATTGATGATGACGAATCAATGCTCCGTTTTTATGAGATGAAGATTCCACATGTGTTAGACAATGTTCATGTGACTACCCATTTAAACCGGTTGGATTTTTTAGAAAAGCTAAAGACCTATGAAAAGATTGATCTGATTATTTGTGATGTGATGTTGCCTGACGGTAATGGCATTCAGCTTAAAAAGAATCTTGATTGGCTTAAAAAGCAAATCCCGATTATTTTTGTAACTGCAATTACTGATATGGATAAAAATACTGAAGTGACAAAAGGGCTAAATATTTTAGAAAAACCGATCACAACCACAACTTTTGTAGAAGTATTAGAAAAGCTAAAAATTGAAGGGATTAAGCTTAAAAGCCCTAGAATTTCTTAAAAATCGGCAAACCTGCCGATAATTAACGTGAAAAACAGGAAAAACCGCCTAAAAACTCCAGACTCTTGGAACCTTCTACGATTTATGGTAAATAATTCTTAAATTTAAATTCGTAAAAATATTGGAGTGATAAATGAGCAAAAAAATTAGGGCCTCTATCATGGGTGGAACTGGGTATGCAGCGGCGGAGTTAATTAAGCGTCTGGTTAACCATCCAAATGTTGAGTTAGTTAAAGTTGCAAGTATAGATCATGTTGGTAAGAATGTTGGTGAAGTTCATCGAAATTTTGGAAACAGATTAAAATATACTTTGGAGAATTTAACCCCTGAACAGCTTGTAGCAGACAAGATTGATCTGATTTTTTTAGCGCTTCCTCATAAGGTCTCTTATCAGATGGCCCCACGGTTTATTGAGCTAGGAGTAAAGATAATAGATTTTTCTGGCGATTATCGAATTCAAGATGTTGCGAAATATAATAAATATTATAAGACAGAACATAGTAACCCTGAAAACATCAAATCGTTTGTGTATGGTTTACCAGAATTAAATAGAGATAAAATTATAACAGCAACAAGAATTGCAAATCCAGGCTGCTTTCCGACTGGGACGGCACTTGCGACACTGCCACTTGGGAAAGCAGGGTTACTAAATGGAAAAGTAAGAGTTGTCGCTCCAACTGGAAGCAGTGGTAGTGGTGTCGCTCCTTCGGAAGGAACACATCATCCAATTCGTTTTAGAAATATGAAAAGCTATAAGCCTCTTTCACATCAGCACCAACCAGAGATGGAACAGACGCTTACTGCTGCAGGTGGAACGGATATTTCCGTTGACTTTATCCCGATGTCAGCTCCATTTGGACGAGGGATTTTAGTCAACGTAATCGTCGATCTACCAAGCCACGTTACAGAGGAGCAGATGCATAAGCTCTATACAGATTATTATAAAAATTCTCCAATGGTTAGAGTTCTTCCTCTTGGCCAGTATCCTGAAATTGTGGCAATTGCGGAAACAAACTATGTTGATGTCGGAATCAGTTTACGAGATGAAAGAAGCGGAACGAAAAGTTTTGCAGCGATCTCAGCAATAGATAATTTGGTAAGAGGCGCTTCAGGACAAGCAATTCAGAATATGAATTTAATGTTTGGGCTAGAAGAGACAACAGGTCTAAACGATTTTGGGATATGGCCATAATGAAACCTATTTTAATTAAGTTTGGAGGAGAGATCGTTGAATCTGAACTAGATTTAAATAATCTTGCTTACTCACTAAAGCAACTTCATGACTCTGGTGAAAAAATAATTTTAGTTCATGGCGGTGGGCCATACGCTAATCGTCTTTCTAAGCGAATGAACCTAGGGCCAAATATGGTTGGTGGTAGACGTGTTACTTGTGCAGAGACTCTTGAGGTTATGAAAATGACTCTGCCTGGAGTTATCAATACAAACATTTTAGCAAAAATGATAGAGTATGGAGTTCCAGGTGTGAGTGTAAGTGGGGTCAGTATTATAGATGCTCATAAACGCCCTCCCAAAGCGGTTAGTGGAAGTGATGGACAAAAAATTGATTTTGGATTTGTTGGGGATGTAGATAACGTTAGACCTAAACTGCTGAATGATTTGATTGAAAAAAATTATGTTCCAGTTGTTAGTCCGCTCTCAAGTGATGGTAAAAACAGTGTCCTTAATATTAATGCGGATACTATTGCAGTCTGGATTGCTAAAGCAACAGAGGCAAAACAACTCGTAATGGTTACTAAAGTTGGAGGTGTGTTTAAAAATATAGAGGACATGTCATCGAAATTTAATCTTTTAAAAGTTAGCGAATGTAAAAAACTAATTGATGATAAAGTGATTCAGGGCGGGATGATCCCGAAGCTAGAAGAGGGATTTGAGCTATTGGAAAAAAACTTGAATCAGTTTCATATTGTAGGAACAAATAGCAAAGATGAAATTTTGTGCGAGATAAAAAAACCGGGAAGCAGAGGAACTGCAATCTGTAGAGGATAGTTATGTTGAATGTTAAAGTGCATAGTAAGTTTGAAGAGATAGTCAAAAAGACAGAACCGTTTTTGCTCTCGTATCCAGGCAATTGGCCTGCATTTAATTTTTCACCGTTTGGAGTGGAGATCCCGAAGGAGAATCGGTTCTCGTGTATTAAACAAGGCCATGCGATGTTTTTTGATCTGCTTCACGCTCTAGATGGCCTAGCGTTTGGTCCGATGGGAATGCCGATGGATAAGTGGGTATTCTTTGATTGTGGAGAGATGCCAGGAGGTATTTTTGGGCTTGGAGTGAGAGCAAGTGCGCTAAATGATTCTGCACTTGCTGAGTATAAAATAGATAAAAATTATAAAGGACTTATTCCTGTTTCGATGTATGTTTCGATTCCGATGGTTGTTAAAGATGTATGGTTTGGCCATAACCTTTCTAGTGCAAATCGTGTTTTAAAAGATAAAATGCCTGGCCTAGGATTACTTACAAAAGCGTTGGCCCTTAAAGCGTTTAATATTAAAACGATACTTGGAGCGACCCAGTGGGATTCTAAGGCCCTCGAGATTCATTTGCAACTGGCAGATATGGAGATTGAGAGCAGCTATACACCTGCACACTCATTTAAAAATACTATGACGTATAAATCTATTTATAGCGACGAGATCATTATCTCAGCGCTTAGTGGAAATAAACGTGATGCTACTAAATATGATTTTTTATATCCATCAGAAGATGAAAATTTCTCAATTAAAGTTCAAGACAGAATTGAATCGGGTGAGAGGTTCAAAATAGTTGGCCGGCCAATTAATGAAAACGGAAAAATTGTTTATCCGATAAAAGCTATTATATAGATGGTGGGTAAAATCGCTTATATTTTTTTGCATAAGCGTATGATAACTGCTCCCAGATTGATCGTTCATCATCCTCCATATCGGGTTGTTTGTACTCGTTCATATAGACCTGATAATCATCTGCTTTCATGCTAAATTTATTATTACTACCGCTTACCTTACTACCGGTAGATGTGTTCTTAGATTGGAAGTTTGAGAGTTGAACTGCTGACTGCGTTCCATCGCTGCCTTTTTTATTGCTAAGATTTTTAATGGTTGCAATACCTCGACGATTACCTTCGCCACTATTTTCGTTGTAAGTCTCGGCCGACGTAATACCGATGCTTTCAACTCCATTCACTTGAAATGCTCCCATGTTTGTCATCGACATATCGTGATATAAATCAGCATAACAGCTTGCAAACTGCCAGTATTTTTTCGCTGATTTTTCCCAATAAGTAACAGCTGCAACAATCTTGGCCCTTGTGTCTTTTTTTAAGGTACATTGATTTTTTTTATCGTGAGAGTCGTTCCAAATAATAACCGTATCTAAAGTTATTGCCGCCAAATCCATGTGATGTAAAAGTTTCGAAGCGGCCGAGAGGGCGTTCCAATATGAGTATAAAGATGCGTTTGTTTGAGCGCCTATCTTTTTATATTCTTCAATGCTGTCATCGAGAATTTTTTTCTGGTTGATCATATGCTGTTTTAGTGCTGAGTATCTAGAGGTGAAGTTTTTATTGATATCACTTTGAGTAGGACAAGAGCTTAGTGACTCAGCAAATTCATCAAAGTCACGCTTGGCCTTAGCCACCTCATCCGATGATGTTTTAATAAGATCTATTTCTGGACATTGTTCGCCATTTCTCGTTATGTGGGTGTTGTAGACAGATGTTGTAAGCGTATAGTCTATTATGACCTCATGATCGATATACTTGAAAGCAAAGCTTTTTTTACCTTTGCTGTTATTTTCAGCGCCATTATTTCCGTTATCGCTGTCAATTGCAAAGACAGATAAGTTTAAGAAGATAAGCGTTAATGTTAATACGATTATAGCTCTCAGCTGATAGCTCCTGTTGTTCTTAAATTATAATGTATTATCAGTAATCTAGAGTTATATCGCATATTCAAAAGAGATATCTCTAAGGATTGATTGGGGCCGTAGATCTATAGTAAAGCAGAAACGGTAGAAATATCTGCCCACTTTTGTTTGCGCTGACTAGCGATAGAATTTAGAGACTAAAAATTACTGGCTAAAAATTACTGGCAATAATTCTGTTCTCTAAAATAGAGCTCACATCCCATATATGAGTCATTGCAGTACGCTTCGTTGGTAGTTACTACTTGAGCATATCTGCATGATCTTGATTCACCCACTGTCACATAGGCCTTAAACTCGCCCTCTTCAACGACACTGTTATTGTTTGTTAAAGAGTAGGAGATACTATTTTCACCAACACTTAGCAACGGTCTTTGAGTTAAAGTGCTGACCCAAAGATTCACTCTATGTTTTGACCTTTGTTTTTCTGAACTATACTGAACTGATTTTTTTCTTTTACTACCATCTTCGTGATTAGCAATTAATGTTACATCGTCAGCATCAACCTCGTGATCAAGTACAAAATAATCAAACTCTGTTGGATTTAGGTAATTTGTCTGACAGTTAAGTGCTCTTATCTTGTTTTGATGAAGACATCTTATTGATCCTCTTCCAGACAAGCTGATCGTTTCAAAATTGTTTCCCTTTGAAAACCCAACATCAGCAAAAGATGAACTAAGTGTTACAAAATAAAACGATGAAATTACTAGGATCAATTTCACGAGGACCTCCTAAATTATTGTTCTTTGAAATTGTACAGAAAAATTCTTAGAGTTGAAAGAAAAAGAAAAGGCCCTTGGGGGTGGGCCTTTTCTTAGGGACGAAGGTGGGGGATTTTTTATTCGCTAGGCAACTCCTTTGTTGTTTTCTGTAGTAGTTATCGCATACATTTTGTGTTTGATTGTTATCGTTATGTAAAATTATTGTAAAATCATCGAAATTATCAGACTGGTTAAGTCTGTTTTGCATAATTTAAATTAAGATTCCATTTCGGCGAATGCGGCCATTGCCGGCCGGAACAATTGTAGAGATAACTTTTAATAAGTCGATTACCATTCGCATCCTGCACTGGAAGATCCAGAAAGAGAGTCTACTCCTCCATTTTTGAATTGACCGTAGCTCTTTTTATAGAAGCCATCTTCTAGGATCATAATATTTCGTCCCGGACGAAAAAA
>DYOQ01000066.1 GCA_020720455.1 Bdellovibrio sp. | reverse complement strand
TCCCATCTTAAAAAGCAAAAATCTTTTAACTCTATCCTTACTTCGAACAAATATTTTAGGAACTTTCCAACCAAGCCTTAAAACCAACTTAATAATGGCACTTCGAACATTTGTATGAGCATCATAGACGTAATCATACTTCTCTCTTTTTAACTCTAAAGAGAGCTGAAGAAGTCCAAACAAACCCACCTTTCTATCAAATGGAATAACTCTATCAACACGTCCTAGACGAACGATGTCAGCGAAATGGTTATGAGTGATCCAATGAATTTCATACTCATCTTTTATCAGTGAAACTGCTCCGAGTGCCTGAACAATATCTCCAAAACTTGAAAATCTTATAATCAAAATTTTCTTTTTCACGATGACAAATCCTTAAGGTTGGCCAAAGCTGGTGTCAAATTTTTGAAAAAAAGTTGATAAAAAAGAAATTTATTACTTGCGTAAAACATTTTAACTATTTAACATTTTTGTGTAGGGAAAAAAATAAGTATTTTGGTTTAGTTTTAAAATAAGCCGAATAATAACAACCTAAAACAAAGGAAGGTTTATGAAGAAGACGTTAATTTTAGGAATGGCAGCATTAAGCTTTGCTGCAGCTGCTGAAGTCAGCACAACTTGGTATGGCCATGGTCAGATCCAAGGTCTTTCAGGTAATGGTGTGTCAACTGACTCAAACGGTGGTTACCCAACTACTGCCAATCTAGCAAGTAGCTTAAGAGTAGCTCTTGGCGAAGTCAGAATGGGTGCAAAAATGAGCAACGGAAACGTTTACTCAGTTTTCGAAATGAGAGCTGACAACGGAACTTGGAATACAACTCCAGTTTATATGTATGCAGGATACAAAGCTCATCCAATGTTTGATATCAAAGCTGGATACATTAAAGCTGCTTATGGTATGGACTACACAACTAGCGGAAACTCACTTGACCAAATCGGAAGAAGCACTATTGACGGTAATCTTGTACTAGGAATGGTTCAAGGATTTCTAGTTTCTGGTGCTCACGAAAGTGGCTTTGGATACGATCTTGGTTATTATAACAACTCAAATACTGCAAATGCTTTCGTAGATAAAGTTCAAGCTGGTGTAGATAATGTTATGTCTTTAAGACTGAAGTATGACATTAAAGATATGCTACACGTTGAAGCTTCTTACGGTTTAGCTGGAGACGCTGTTGATAAGTCTGCTACAGAAGAAGGCGATGCAACTTACTACGCTGTTGGTGTTAAATATTTCCTAAACGATTTGACAATCAAAGCTGAATACCTAGCTGCTGAAAACGACAAAGTTGCTGCTTCAAAACAAGAAGGAACTGGATACTACGCACACGTTGACTACAAAATGGGTAAAATTGTTCCAATGGTACGTTACTACGCTGGTAACTATAAAGAAGGAACAGCAACAACAACTGACACAGACATCACAAACATCTATGTTGGTGCAACTTACAACCTAGAAGAGAATGCTAGTTTAAAAGCTAACTACATCATCGTAGGTGGAGACGACAGAGAAGATACTACAAAGAACCACACATTCAGTGGTTACACAGCTAACGCTTTCATAGCTCAGTACCAAGTTAAATGGTAATAAGCTCTTACTTAATTTAAGTAAACGGCCCCGAGGTGACTCGGGGCTTTTTTTTCTATTTGTGAAGTACCAAATTTAAAAATTCAACTGCATACAGTGGCAAATTAATTAACTCAAACTTCCCAACAAAACTATCATTCAAAGTGGTCATTTTATCTGATCTCACCTCTCTTATCCTATCTTCATCTCTTTCTGCTAAATCAAATCGAATCGCTCTCTTTAATTTATGGGTGAGCATAAAATAAATAAGTGATTTCATCTTTCCTGATTGGCCAGACTTAACCTCAATTGGAATAATTGCTGTTCCCTTTTGAATTACAAAATCTAACTCCGCACTAGCACTCTTCTTATCATTTAACCAATAATAGAGCTCCGGCTCCTCCGTTCCATAGACATCTTGCCATGTATACGCCAAATGTGTACCAATAAACTCTTCACTGATTATTCCATCAATGAGACTACCTGATAAAATATCGTCATAATCGGCCCTCATTAAATAGCAGAGAAGGCCAACATCTAAGAAATATAATTTAAAAACTTTTTCGTCTTTTTGCGCCCTAATTGGTGTTCCGTTACCATTTGTATGAAAGCAGATATGAAGTAATCTTGCCTTAACTAACAACATAATTAATTCTCTCGTCACCTCCGATCTTTCGCCTGGAAGTAGTTCTGAAAACTTAATCTTTTTTCCTAATAATTTTGGAACCGCTTCAAATAGTCGACTTAACTTTTCCAATCGATTTCCTTTACAATATTTGGGGAAATCATCAATATAAGTTTTCATTATACTTTTGTGCACATCTCTGGCAGCTAGTACACTCTTTGATTCTATATACTCTTGAACCGCCTCTGGCATGCCACCAACAAAAAGATAGTCCTTAAATAGGCGGGACAATTCTTTATAATATTTATAAATATTTTGTTCAGGATTTTTGTTAATCGCATCTACTAAAATTTTTTTTTCGTTTGCTAGTAAAAATTCCTGAAATGTCATCGGCGATAAATAAAGATACTCAACACGTCCAACAGGCATTGAAAAATCATGCGATTTCAAAACGAATTCAAGTAAAGAACCTGATGCAATTACCTTAAGATCAGGCCGGTCTTCATAAAAATACCGAAGCGACTGAATTAGATCAGGAGCATCCTGTATTTCATCAAAAAATATCAAATGTTTGTTGGTGATTTTTTTATTTATAGCGATTTCAATCTCGCTAACGATACCCGTAACATCAGTAGGTGAAGACCTAATTTTAATTTTTTCACAATTAACTTCAAAAAGATCTATTCCTTCTGTTTTACAAAACGAACGAACTAAATAGGTCTTTCCAATTTGCCTAGCTCCTCGAATCAGAAGTGGTTTACTCTTTTTCTTTTGAAACCATTTATCAAGATTTTTCTCTGCCAATCGATACATATCGTCACCCCGTGTTGTTTCAATATGTTATATCAAAAAACGAGATTTTACCAATGGTATTTCATCATTTTTTTGCTAAAACACCAATGGTAAATTACCAGATAACCAAAAGCTAAAATTCTCTGGCCCAAAATTTAATCTATGTTAAAATTTAAGGTATGTCTTTTACACTTAAAAACTTAACCGATTTAGTCGCTTTAGCTGTCGAACACGATGCCAGTGATATTCATATCCGCTCGAACGAAGCACCCAGCATAAGAATTGCTGGCGAAATAGTAACAGTAAAAACTAAAATTTTTTCTCAAAGTAACACGGTAGATATCTGCGAAATTTTATTAGAGAGTGGAGAGAAAGGGCTTGATCTGACAACGGTAAATGAACGTGACGGAAGTTTTACTTTTGAAGGAATGTGTCGAGTAAGATTTAATATATTTCGCTATCAAGGAAAACTTGGTATTGTCCTAAGAATAATTAAAACAGTGATTCCAACAATTGAAGAGTTACAACTACCTTCAGTCGTCCCCTCTATAGCTGAAATCAGAAGAGGTTTAGTTCTTGTCACTGGGCCAACTGGTTCAGGAAAGAGTACTACTCTTGCTTCTATTGTTGAAAAAATTAACAACATAAGAACCTGCCACATTATTACGATTGAAGATCCTGTCGAATATCTGTTCGAGCCAAAATTGTGCAAGATCTCTCAGCGTGAAATTGGAAAAGATACCGCTACCTTTTCTATTGGCCTTAGGTCGGCACTTAGACAAGATCCCGATGTAATTATGATTGGAGAGATGAGAGATACTGAAACAGTTTCGACTGCGCTAAAAGCAGCTGAGACTGGCCACGCCGTTTTTTCTACTCTGCATACAACTGATGCCTTGGTAACAATTGGAAGAATTATCTCAATGTTTCCGGCGGAGGAACAACAAGAGGTTAGAGAGAGGCTTGCTGCTAACTTATCAGCGGTTCTTTGCCAAAGAATGCTAACATCGACAAGCAATAAAAGAGTTGTGGCAATGGAGGTTATGAAAACATCTCCAGGAATAAAAAAATGTATCCTCGGTGAAGATGAACTGTCTAACATCTACACTTATATCAAGGCCGGCAAAGGTAAGGGTGGAAATGGTAGCCAAACCTTTGACCAGCACATAATGAGATTGTTTGAAAAAGGGTTAATCACTAAAGAGGTTGCTAAAAAAGCTTCTGGAAGCTCAAGTGACTTTGAACAGCAATTGCTTATTGAAAGAGGCGAGAAATAGCGTTACTCAAGCTCAATATTTTTATAACTTCGAAGTATAGTCCTAAATATCTCCACATCTCTTGCGGCATCGTTAATAGAGAACATCACGGAATACTCTTTAACCTTTCTTCCATCAATCACGACCATTTTTTTTGAGATTCCACCTTGGATAATATAGCTTGCTCCAGTTCTTTGGTAGATATCACTAGATGCTTCAGTCCCTACCATTCCATCATTTTGGTAACTCAATTTTTCAATAATTTTGGCGCTAACATTTTCATCTACAAGATAAAATGTTCCGATGTCTTCAAGCTTGGTTCTCGTTTCAACGTTAAACTCGTCAATTGGAAAATAAGACTCATCTGTTTTATTTTGTAAAAATGCATAGAAAACTTTTTTACCTTTAAGTTTTTCATAGGCGTTAAGATCGCTCTTGAAATTTTCGACTATTCCTTGAGCAACTTTTTGACTATCGCCTAAGGCCCACTCATCTGTTATTATCATCGCCTTTTCATCTACCTTTTCTGAATCTGCTATGATCGAATTTACGCCACTACACCCAAACAAAAACAGCAACGATGTTATTGCAATAATTTTTTTCATCGTGGCCTCTATGGCCCTACACCGACATCTGCATCATCACCTTCCACATCATTTTGTCCTGGAATTTTGATATACTTAAATGGACTTTTTCCTGATTTTTTAACTTCTACTTTTTTGGCGGCCGATTTTTTATCTTCCTGTTTTTTTCTACTTGGCATTTTAGGTAGTGATTTCGAGGTAGCATTAATCGCAGAAGCAGGAACTTCGGTCTTTGGAGTTGCCTCTGGCGTTGCTTCTGGAGTTACTTCTGGCGTTGCCTCTGGAGTGATTTCAGGAGTAGTAGTCACTTCAGGAGTAGGTGTTATCTCTGGTGCAACCTCACCATTTACTGGAGTTTGAGTCGGAGTTGGTTCAAGTCCAAGATCAACCTTATTTTTAATTTTATCTATCCCAAATTTAAAAAAAATTACCAACGCTAAAGCGATAAGCATAAGAATAATTTTAACTTTTGTACTCATAATTTCTCCTAACTACTTAAAATATCAAAATAAATATATTCTAACTCTCCATCATGAAAAATGGAAGCATCCTGTTAAAAATCGTTGACATCACATATCACGAGAGGTATTTCCGACTCACTGTAGTAAATACTGGTTATGGTTGCGATTGGCGCACATCAGCAAATTGTGGGGTGAAACATGAAAGAACTAAGAATCATTAAACGTTATCAAAACAGAAAACTTTACGACATATGTCAAAGTAGTTATGTGACGCTTGAAGAGATTTCTCATATTATAAGAGATGGAAGCGACATAAAAGTCCTCGACAATAAGACAAAAGAGGACATAACCTTCATCACTCAAATTCAAATTCTTTTTGATCAAGAGAGGAAATCAAACGAATCAAAGCAGCTTGATTTACTAAGAAGAGTCGTTCGATCTAGTACAGGGACATTTACGGGCCACATTAAAAACATTGAGATATCTAAAGGGCTTACAACTGAGAGTGATTATTATGCTGCTCCTGAAGAGAGCTTAGCAGAAACATTTACAACTGAATCAGAGGTTAACACTGTTGCTGGCCAATTAAATAGTGATACAATAACATCAAGCTTAAGTTTTTAAGTAGATTACCAATGCCTATTGGCGGGGGTATTTATGGGTATTAATTTGCCAACACTTTTGATTGCTTTTGTATTAGTTCCAATTTTATCTGCAGCAGATAAACCTACGATGAAAGAGATTACCTCTAAGGAAAATATCAAAGAGGCCCAATCAATCGAGACACAAACAACCGAGGCACAAACTCCTGCAGTTGATCTAATTAACAAACTGAATCTGCACTCTCTTGGTATAGGCCTTGGTCAAACTTTTTTGTATGGTGATTTTGACAATAACGGTAAAGATGCAATTACATTAGATGCGTACTACACATACTCTGCTAGCTACTCATTTGATATGATCGCCAATTTGCACTACTCTGATCACTCACAAGAAAGATACCACTCCACAATCTCTGGTTTAACTGTCGGTATCAAATCAAATTTGTATCACATTGACTCACTTGTCCCATTTGCTATGGGTGGATTCGGATTTTACCTACCAACACTTAAAAGAGAGAGCGCGGAAGGATTGCAACCTACTGACTCAACAGTCGCTTTTGGATTTCATTTTGGAGTTGGGTGTGACTTAACCCTTAATCGTCATTTTGCAATAGGCGCTCTTGCTCACTACCACAACCCATTTGATCTTGAACAAGATAATGGAGCAGACGTAGAGGGTTCTTATATAAAACTCCTAATGACAACTCGTTATATTTTCTAATATCATCCTGCCAATGTGCAGTGTTAAAAGATTATATTTCATTACTGGTAAGGGTGGTGTTGGTAAAACGACGATCGCGTCTTCTCTTGCTATAAATCTTGCAGAACATTCAAATGTCATATATGTAGCGACTGACGATCCCGGAAAAGAGATAAAAAATTTACTAAAAAGTAGTGGTGCCGAACTTTCCATTTTGAGTTTGATGGATTCTACGAGAGAGTATCTCGCAAGAAAAATAAAATCTGAAGTCATCGCATCATGGGTACTAAAGGCCCCAATCTTTAAAACAATCTTTGATATGGTTCCAGGTTTTGGACTTTTGATTCTTCTAGGCCACGTCACAGAGCTCGCAATTAATAATCCAGATAAAGTTATTATCTTTGATGCTCCCAGCTCGGGCCACATGATTACGATGTTTGAATCTTTGGCCAATTTTAAAAAGATACTCGGCCAAGGAATCTTGGTTAAAGATATTGATACTATCTCAAATTTTATTACTAGTAACGACAACTCACAAATTTTTGTAGTTACACTGCCAACGATGATGGCGATAAATGAAGGGATTGA
Source organism: Bdellovibrio sp. (assembly GCA_020720455.1). Taxonomy (GTDB): domain Bacteria; phylum Bdellovibrionota; class Bacteriovoracia; order Bacteriovoracales; family Bacteriovoracaceae; genus DYOQ01. Next base: position 6,820 of record DYOQ01000066.1, on the reverse strand, counting down.
ACTTAAAGATGCTCTTGAACGTTTAAATAATTTTCAAGTTGAAATTATACTCAACAACTCGATGAATTGCGCAGAAATTGACCAGTCTGCTCCTCTTCCAGACTTTTTAAAAACCAAATTGGATCTTGAAACAGATATATTGAATCAGCATAGTGAATCATTAAGTAAAAAACTTGCCTATATTCCAGAGCTAAATCAAGTAACAATTATTGGCCAACTGATGCCACTAACAACTCAACTGGTTTAGCAACGTGACAGCTAATGAAAAACAAAACATTCCAAGTAAAAGAATCGAACTATTTTGCGGAACTGGGGGCGTTGGAAAAACGACAATAGCAACATCAAGGGCCCTTCATCTAGCAAAGAGTGGAAAGAAGATCTTGCTTGTTACAATTGACCCATCCAAAAGACTAAAAGAAGTGTTGGGCCTAAACGAAGAAAATGCTGGTGATGTTGAAACTATATTTCTAAACAGAATTGACCAATCAATTAAGAGCGGTAGCTTGGATGCGCTCTTGATGAATCCTAAATCAACAATTAAATATATCGTTGAAAAAACTAAAGCTAAAGATATGCTAGAAAATCAGATTATCAAAATCCTTGCAAAACCTTATGGTGGCATGAGCGAGATCTTATCTATTGTAGAGTTAAAAAGACATCTAAACGAAAACAAGTACGATTCCATAATACTCGATACACCACCAGGAAAGCATTTTATTGACTTCTTAAACTCATGCAAAAAAATAAATATTTTTTTCGACAACAGTTTTATCGAGATGTTTAAGTATCTAAAAAAACCAACGACCAACATTTCAAAATCTTTAATCGGAACTCTTATCTCCTCTGGTGCTAAAAAAATTCTTGGTTACCTAGAAAACTTCACCGGAAAAAGTTTTGTCGAACAATTTATTGATGCCGTATATACTATTCACACTAGCAAAGAAATTTTCATCGACGCAGTTACTTTTAGTGAACATCTAAAAGATCTCTCGACATCAAATTGGTTTCTAGTAACTTCTGCTGAACACAACAAACCAACGGAGACGCATGATCTTAAAGTCGGCGCTCAAGAATTTTTACATAAAGATAGTTTTATCATTCTTAATAAATCTGTTCAAACTCACCTGCCTCACTCTTGTGATCAATATAGTAGTAACGTTAATAAAGTGATCAACTCAATTATTGAAAAAGAAAAATGCGTGTATAACGACCTACTAACAAGTGGCATAAAAACAATCCGTTTTCAAGATATACTAGATTCATCCCCTCAAGTTCATGTCACAGAGCTGTCAAAAAACTGGTGAAAAATGAAAAATGTTACAACAGATCTTAATATTCTAAGTAAAGTAATCGTTGCCCTAGATGGTATGAGCGCCGAAGGGGCCATCACTTTTCTTGAAAAATGTTCTGGTAAAATACCTACTGCTAAAATTGGAATGGAACTATTTTACAAACACGGAACCGACATCGTCACACAGATTAAAAGTAAATTCGGAATAGATATTTTTTTAGATTTAAAACTTCACGACATACCAAATACTGTAGCAGGTGCCATAAAATCACTAAGTGGCCTTCCTATTAAAATGCTAACAATTCACCTTTCTGGTGGAGGTGAGATGATTAAATCTGCAATAGCTGCTAGGGATAAGTATCTGCCTGATTGTAAGTTACTTGGTGTAACTTACCTTACTTCACTCGATGAGAGCGCATTTAAACACATCTGGGGAGTAAATAAAAATGAGATTGAGGACAAGCTAAACCTAATGTTTAAACTAGCGATCGATACAAAAATTGATGGTATCGTTCTTTCAGCTAATGAACTTTTGACTCTTGATAATATTGAAAAAAAGACTCACCATAAACTAATGAAAATTTGTCCTGGAATTAGATTCCAAGATGAGATAGATTCAAACAACATCCAAGACCAAAAAAGAGTGCAAACACCGGACAGTGCTGTAAAAAATGGTGCTACCTATATTGTCATGGGAAGGTCACTAACAAGCGCCTCTGGCCTTAATGAAAGAATAAACAAGCTTGCGATGATGGGATAATTGTTTAAAATTCACCATGAACAGGACTTGGTTTTTCCTCATTGATTACACCAGCAGAAGAAGAAGTTGTTGCTGCCTGAACTTCAATCGGTTTTTTATTTTGCAAGATCCCATCGTAGCTTTGGCCAACATTAAAAACAGCTGAATCTCCAAGATATTTCTGTAACAGTTCATAGCTACAATATACCTTGCCATGATCATCTTCCAAGTTTTCTTTTAAACCATTGGCGAAAATAAGACCGTCATCTTGTAGTGCTGCAAATAGCTTATCCATCAATACACAGAATTGATCAGCATCTCCAGCGTTACAATTAGTAGTTTTTTTATATGCCTCAACTATACCCGTCCCATATTTTATGTGCACAGGTTCTCTGCAAACATCTACGACCCACTTATTATCTAGGTACTTCCAACTGTTGCTAACAATTGTTATCAAACACTGTTTTTTTTCAACAATCAGCTTCTTTTTTAACAATCCAAACAGAGTTGCCTTATGGGTAACATCTATCTTGAATGACAAATCAATACACTGGTTGTCAGTAAACATTTCTGCATGGCCAAGCACGGGAGTAACTACAACTAAAAGAAATAAAATTTTAGTTAGAAATGACATTTAGGTCCACCTTGATAAAAATTGCCGAAGCATCCTCTTTTAAAAAATCTCCACTCTTATTTTTGGAAAGCTGAAAAAAAATCTCATTCAGAAATGTTGGTGCCATATCATCCAGTTGAGTAGTCAAATAGTGAATGATATTTTGTCCTTCAAACATCGAGCTAGCATGATTTACAATCCCAGGAGAGAGTAACAACATTTTATTACCTTCTTGAAGTTGCATTCCAAAATGAGCTGGTTCTTTGTTTTGCAATGTCACTGGCAAATCATTACCACAAACTCTCTGTTCAAAATTAGAAACAAACAACCCATTCCCAAACATAAATATGTCCATAAATTGAGTTACTAAATTAATTCTTATGATAAAAAGCTGAACTTTAGCAGTCACATCTTTTTTAAAATTGTTTTCAATATTAGTAATGAACATCGAAATTGCAGTATCATCGAGCTGATTTCTTTCTCTAAATTTTGAGAATAACGAAATTAAATTACTTGAAGCTAGGTATGATTTAGTTTTTGTTATAACAGCAACCAGATCAGTATCGTTATGGATAATGTCAAAAAACTCTCCACCGGAAGCCTCACCTACTGCATACTTTCCGCAAATAATAACACCTTTAGTTGAAACCTTTCTAAGTGGTACCACATACTCATGCATTTTACTGGCACGTTGAAGATCACCTAATGTTGATCCAAGAATAGAACCAAGCTCTTCTCCAATTTTTTTTAGAGCATTTTTGTAATTAATAAGCAATTCATCATTAGTAGCATCAGCAATCATCGACCGAAGAAGCGGAAGATGCAACTCGCTTTTAAACGATGTATCAATAGTTCCAACAATCATTTTATTCATTAGAATAATCGATTTGAAATCTTCAAGATCGTTTTTTACTAGTAGACTCACATTCACTATAACAGCTATCTTGCAAGCACCTTCACCACTCTCATTTTTGAACATCTCTAAAAGCTTAGAAAATGATATGTGCGAGACATACTCAACAATAAACAGATCCTCTTGCTTAATGCTATTTAATTGAAGCAGCTTGGGAATATCTTCCACGCTAGTCTGCAAGAGCTGGACATCTGACTGTTTAAAAAAACGAATTATAAAATCTCGGCACTCTTTAGACTTGTCTCCACCACAAAGATAAAACTTACCCATTTACCCTACCAAATTTGTCATACATTTTTTTGTTCGGTTACATAATAATCGTAGCAGAAATAGCTCAGCTCGACAAATTGTCATATAAGTACTTAGGAAGAAAATGATGGGGAGGGACTAATTCTAAATTTTCATTTTTCGAAACGATTATACCATTGGGATATTTATTTATCTGCTTCAAATCTTTGGCCCTAGTTTGATTCACCCACTTTACCTCTACCGGATAAAATGCTCGATCCTTCACGTATGCAACATCAACCTCTCCTTCAGCATTGATATAAAATGTCTGATACAATCGCTGATAATGTGAGACTACAACACCCTCAATAATTGAAGATTTTACTTGCGGATCATTTAAATTAATACCCTAATCATGAGGCATCGACTGAACTAACTCTCTAACTTGTTCAATCAATTCCTTGTGATCATAAATCAGCTCTCCAGTATGAAAAAAAATTTTTCTTGAATCAACCTTTTCTTCAAAAAGCAATTTTTTCATCAACTGCTTAAGTAGTGTTGTCTTTCCTATTTGACGGCCACCAGAAATAATTATAACCCCTTCTTGTAATGCTGCAATCGTCGAGAGAAGAGGTGAGTTATAATACACACTACTATTTTTAATTCTCTTCAAATGTGGATCATTTTCAACAAAATCAACTAGTGATTTCAAATGCATATTATGAGTATAAATCATTGTATTTATAGGCATATCATATCATTGACTAAATTTAGTCAATGGTCAATATATAAATTTACCTGCTGTCACTTACAAACCTTATAAAATCGGTGTAATCGAGCCCTCTATTTTTTAAATCTTGTTTCAATTCAACCAAACGATCTTCCGGTGTGTAATAGTGGCCACTCTTGTTGCTGATACGAGTAATTACTCCACCTCGCACTTCAATTTCACCTGCAAACAACACATCTTCTCCTCCCACTAAGCTAGAGTGGTGAAAACGTTTAAATCCATAATCATTTGAAAAATAGTAATCACCATTCGTATCTACCACCATAATCGCCCGGCCTCCTTCGGAAGCATTTGTCGTATCAATTAGATTACCGTCGTGATCTTTTAATTGCACCTTACCGAGCTGATCCTCTTCAAATCTCACCTTATATTTATCACGATCTTTTGCCGATACTGAAACCACCATATTATTTAAATCAAAACCTACTTCACGATTATGTAGTACCTTATCTTTACTAAAAATTTTAGTCGTCACTCTTAATACATCAGAAGCTCCATGTCTAATAACTCCTGGTATTTTAGTAATCCCCATTCCAAGAAAAAGTGTACTGCTACCTACAACACCTTGAGCGTTATTATCTGCAAAATCTGATTTAATCTCTTTAACACCATCTTTAAAACCTTGAGCTAACTCATGTTTATAAGCTGCAAGTAGAGACTTAAGCATCCTTATTCTCTCGCTGTTATCCTCCTCTGTTTTTTTCCAAAAATCAATTCCTGATTGTAATGTTGTAATGGCCTCTTGATACATCTTCTTCCACTCATCTGGATCAGCAATTGCTGTGGCCGTACCAGCAGGTGCAATATAAATATTTTCAAATGCCTTCAAAGCAAACCGCTTCATATAATTATTCGAGCACTCACTCGACAGTCTGTTTTTTGCGCAAGCTTCGTTTGCTTTATCTTCAAATACTTTTATGTTCTCTGTAAGCTGTCTTGATATTTCTAAAGCAGCAGTATGAGGCACTTTTAACATTTCAGGCAGACCCCGCTTTAACGCTTGAGGAATACCTTTACTTGCACCCTTCATTGCAGTCACAAAATCATTTGCGAATCTAACCATGGAGTTTTGATGAACATTAAAAGGTTCAATGCAGTCATCAGCAAACGTTATGTCGCCATTTAATATAACGATAGCGACTAATCCAATAAATATTCGTATACTCTTTAGATTCAATCAATCTACTCCAAAATATTTAGTTAGCAATCAGGCTTGAGATTCTTAATACCTTCTTAGCTGTATTCGTGTAGCAGTATCTGCCGAAGCATCTACGCAAGCGTCTCTTAGCGAAACAGCAGCGTTGAATGGATTATTATTTAAACTAACAGAAAAATCATATGGGACGCTAGAACCTTCACATTTATCACTATCTTTGTAACCAATTATTGAGACAGGTATATTATTAACTATTCCATCGAAATAAGTAATTTTCCTACCAATCGGAACTGAAACTTCAGTGGATTGTTGATTACTTCCTGCCACAAGACACTCTGAGACAAGTGGGTCTCCATCACGAACAAGACCGATATTTCGATAACCATGCATTATAACTTTGTACGATTTGTATGGCAGTCCATTAGGGGTATCGCACGAGGTGCAACTAGCATTCGAAAAATATTGCGCGTTCTCACACACATATAAATTAACTTTCTTGAAAACAGTATCTCCACTATACCACGCTGATGTTCCACCAAAAAATTCTAATGCTGGACACTGCGTACTTGATAAATTCATTTCAATATCAGCAATATCTGAAGTTAACTTAACAATAGTATGGCCACATCTATTTGGCCCAACCATACTAGTCGCTCCTTCCCAAACTACGGCCCAAAAATCCCACGTCCCTCTCGCAAGCTCTAGTCTATCAATTGGCGAATGTAGCTCAATCCCAAAGCGCTCTGGGCCACCAACACGGGCCCCATATACAAACGCACCACTACTAAACTCTGTTTTTTCTATCATGTCAGAGGATACAAAAGATACAAATGTAGTTTCACCATCTTTTTTTTCTGCACATGAAAGGGAACCAAACATTAATATTACATATGAAATGTAGATGAATAAATTTTTCATACGCAAATTCTACCATTAACTGTCGGATCTCTTTTTAAAATACAAATAAATTTCAAAACTACTAGTCATATCAACAACTAATACTGAAAGTGTGAAATAAATAAAGTGGTAAATTGTTTAATGAAATTTTAAAAAATTGACCACTTTAATTGGCGTTTGACATACACGTTTG
>DYOQ01000016.1:50715-52702 GCA_020720455.1 Bdellovibrio sp. | reverse complement strand
AATGTGTTAGGTATTAATTAGTCCCACTACTCATAGCTTTTTTAAGTGGCCCTTTAAATGCCCACATCGCAAGACCTGTTATTACTCCAAGTACTGTTAATAACCAGAAAAAACCGGCCGCAGTTAGGATCTGTTTTTCAAATAGAAGTCCAATATAACCGGAAAGGATATTTCCTAAAAAGCTTGAAAGAAACCACATTCCCATCATCATGGAAACAATTTTTACTGGAGATACTTTTGTTACAAGTGAAAGTCCAATAGGAGAGAGATAAAGTTCTCCGACTGTTAATAAGAGCGTACAAATTACTGGCCAAAAATAACTCCCTTTTTCTGTTCCAATAGAGTTGGCACCAATTACCATGATGATAAATGAGAGACCTAAAATGATACTTCCTATTGCCATTTTCGCAACGCTCGAAGGCTCTTTGTTCTTTTTTGCTTGCCATCTCCAGAGCATATCAAAAAATGGAGCAAGGATAAAAATAAAGAATGGATTAAAAGATTGGAACCATGTTGATGGAACTTGAAACCCCAAAATTACTGGCCAGATAGTCTTTTCATCTGCCCAGGTTTGCATAGTGTTTCCTTGCTGTTCATAAACGGCCCAAAAGACAACATTAAGAAGACATAGAGCAACAAGCGCCCAAACTCGTTTCATTTCGTCGCTAGTAAGTCCTTTTGCTCCATCAGTTTGTGCTTCGATTTTTTTGATCTCTCTGTTAGATTTTAAATTATCTGGTGCTAAATATTTTTGGCCAAAAACGTAGACGATAAGTCCAAGAGTCATCCCTATACTGGCCGCTCCAAAACCGTAGTGCCAGCCATAAACAGCGGCAAGTGTACCACAAACAAAGTTACAGATAAATGCTCCTAGGTTAATTCCCATATAAAAAATGGTAAAGGCCCCATCTCTGCGAGGATCTCCTGCTGGATAAAGATTCCCAACTTGAGTTGAAATGTTTGGCTTAAAAGCTCCATTACCAATGATAAGGATTAAAAGTCCAAGGAAAAACCAGTTTTCAAATGCTAGCGTAATGTGGCCGATTGCCATCAAAATACCCCCAACTAGAACAGTCTTTCGTTGTCCCCAGAAACGATCAGCAATGTACCCACCTAATAGTGGAGTTAGGTAAACGAGTCCAGTATACCATCCATAGATGACAGAAGCGTACGCACCAACTGGTGTATCAGGATTTGAATCGATTAGGTTTTGAATTGTTTGCCACCCAATAACGAGTGAAGGGTCTCCGATACCTCTTTCTTCAGAACCTTGAAGAATCTGTCTTGAAGCTACAAATAAATAGTTGACCATATAAAGTTTTAGTAGGCCTCGCATTCCGTAATAAGAAAATCTCTCCCACATCTCTGTAAAGAATAGAATGTATAGGCCCATTGGGTGTCCCAAAAATGTTTTTTGGTTTTTTACATCAATACTAACGCCCATGAGAGATCTCCTTGATTAATATCTATAAAATATGGTTAAACTATTTTTCAATAAACTCTATCGTAGTGGATTTCGAGCGTCAATTCATTTAGAATAGTTGGCCTATGGAACAAAAATTTATTTAGAAACATTGTTGTCTCATGAACAAATTAGTAGATTTGCCTCAGCGCTAGCTCTTGCTGAAGAACGACAACGAAGAAGTATCGCGGTTGAGCTAAGTCCACCAGGCAATTATTTTTGCCATCTGTAATTTTAGAAATGAACTTTTATGTAATGTAAAATTAAGATATTACAGTGCCTCTTTTCATTTTAAAGAATATTAACTAGTTGATCGATAAATAGAGTTAGAATTAAAAGAGGTATTGGTTAACTTGCTGTTTGTTTTAAAAGGAGCACATTATGAAGGGTTTAATCATTTTAATATTTTTTGTTTCATTAATGTTTTCATGTGTTGACCCTCAAATAAAAATTAAATTTAAAACTGATATAGAAACGGCAACAGCTACACCGACAGCAACGGCGACAGCTACACCGACAGCAACA
>DYOQ01000016.1:29734-50615 GCA_020720455.1 Bdellovibrio sp. | reverse complement strand
ACAGCAACACATATTGATTGTAGAACTGGTTTTTCTGAAGCGTGTTCATTAAACGGTGGAATAGGTATTGATACAAAGGTATGCACCAACGGTGTTTTAACTTCGCGAAGTGGATGTGTTCTTAATAAGTGTAATAACCCAGATAATATTATTCATGCAAATAGCTGTGTCGGTTGTATCCCTGGTAGTGAGAAAGAAAAGTCATGTGCTACAAATATAGCACATAGTACTGAGTCTAAAATAATAAGTACTTGTAAGCTTATTGATGGAGAGTACTCATATGTTGATTCTTCTTGCCACGCTTCTGGATGTGCCTCAGGCTACACTTTATCAAGTGATAAAACTGTTTGTTCACCAGTTGCTTGTGTTGGACTTCCAACGATTGCATGTACGGCAAATGGTGGAAAAGGAACTCGTACACGCAGTTGTGTTTTGGGTGCTTGGGTAAATGCTACTACTTGCAGTTTAACATCTTGTGATAACTCAAATCACGAAATTATAAATAACATTTGCGTTTATAAAGCGTGTGCTGGCAGTGGAAGTGTGTCTTGTAGTGGTAATGGTGGTAGCGGTGAACGTGTAGGTACCTGTGTAAATGGCTCTTGGCAATATTCAAACATTTGTAAGCTTAATAAGTGTGATACTCCAAACAACGTAATTCAAAATAACATTTGCATAGCTAATTCTGGTAGTGATTTAACAAAAATTGCCGATAGTTCCGTTCTTTCCAATTTTAACCAATTAACAACTGCACAGTTGGTAAATATTATTGGAGAGTTTAATGTTTATTATCCTCACACATCACACGGAAGCCAATTAATAAGTGGTATGAAAAATATTGGAGGTATATCACTTACTAATTTTGATGCTTTTGTTGAAGCTGGCTTTGATTTAGGAAGCAGTAGTTGGGATACAAATGTTAGAAACTACTTAGATGGCCACCCCTTAGTTAATTTAGTCACAGCATCATGGTGTGGGCAACTTTCTTCGGCCAGTCTCAATGTGCAAACTCATTATATTAATAAAATGGCAAAGCTTGAACAGGATTTCCCAAATGTGACATTTATCTATCAAACAGGCCATCCTCGTGGCGCCGAGTATTCTTATTCATGCACAGAAAGCAATACTGCTTATACTAATAATCAACTAATCAGAAATTATGCAAAAAATAATAATAAGTATTTATTTGATTTTGATGAATTGGACTCGCACATTTTACAAAATAATACTCAAGTGTCATGTGAACAAAATTGTACTACTTCAACATTTAAGAAAAACTATCCTCAAGAGTGTACATGGGGTACTTCTGCCTATAGTTGCTCTCATTCCAAGTCTCCTAATTGTGATAGGAAGGGGCGGGCGTTCCTTATTTTGCTGGCGTTAATTTCAGGACACCGGTTTTAGATTGATCTATCGGTAGTTCATTTCATGATGTTAGATAGCGTGACTTTTATTGCAGCATGGTCCGAAATAAATCTATTGTAAAACGATTGATTATCGAAACGTTTGCTACTGGTTTGGTCTACTGCTAGCGGACTGATTACTTCTAGGTTTGCATCAATTTCTTGAGTTATCCATGCATGATCTAATATGTTTTGGTGGCCAAAACCTATATAGGTAAATTTGTCATTTGGAATATGTTTTAAATTTAAACTGCTCAAAACTTCGCTAACTCCGATAACCTCAGTTTCACTTAGCAAATTAAAATCACCAATGATAATAGACGGTGTAGTCTCATTAATTGCAGTAATTTCTTCTGAGATAAGTTTCACTTGTTCAAGTCTTGTTTCATGATATCCTTCTTTTGCTTTGAGGTGTACTCCTATAATATTAATAATTGGAATCATCTCTTTTGTCTTTAAAACACCATAAACAGCTGGCCGATATTTTTCAAGTGATGATGAGTTGATTACGTAATCAACATCATTTTTTGCTTTGTCAAAATAGTATAGATTTTTCTTATAGCATAATACGACGTACTGATGAAATTTTTGAATACTATCATAGCTTATACAACTATAATCATTCTTAAATAGGTTTTGTAATCTTGATTTGTTGACTATTTCTTGAAATACCATGACATCTGAAAGAATCTTTTTATTGATGAAATGTTCCATTAACCAGTTATCTCTGAACTCATCTTGGTAAGATCCACTTGCTTCTCCTCCTAGTCCGTAAAAGCGGATGTTCATAGATGTTATGCTAAGAGAATCTGGATAATTACAATAGACGCTACTAGATAAAGTTAAAATAAGAATTACTAGGGTAATAGTTTTCAAGCACTGCTCCTGTGTTACTTTGTTATAAATCACGTTGCAAATTACTAGGTTTTTTTATATAAATAAAGTAATTAAATATTAAAAAAATATAAGGAGAGCTTATAATGTTTTACAAGTTAAAGAGTTTGAAAATTTTGGTAGAAACCAATTCCTTCGTTGAAACGGCAAAGCGATTGTCAATTTCACAACCAGCGGTTAGTCAACATATTAAGTTTTTGCAAGTGAAGTTTTCCGATGAACTGTTTCAAAAAATAAACAACCAGATTGTTTTAACTCCGAAGGGGAGAACTATTTATGAATTGATAGCTGGCCATATTGATAGTTTTGATCTCAATCTTGCTATTGCAGAATCTAAAAGTGGCAGGCCTGTTATAAACATGATTGGCCCTTCAAATTTCACTAGTAATATTCTGATACCTTATGTGGCCAAGAGTGAGATGGGTAGATCGTATTGCTTTAATGTTATCTTTGGCAACTCTCAGATTTCCAATGAAAAATTATTGAATGGCGATGTAGATCTATGTGTTGTATCAAAACCGTTATCAGATATACATATTAAATCTAAGATTATATTTAAAGAGGGGTTAAATCTATTTGCTAATGCTGAATATATTAATTTGTTGAAAAAAAAAGCTGGGCCAGTTGATATAGATATTGTCGATATGTCAAATGAGTTTAGATTATTTAATGAGTGGTATGATAACAATCAGTCTAATTTAAACTCTATAAAATTTAATCCTAGACTTGTTGCAACCGTTGCATCAATAGAAGGTATTTTAAATTTTGTAGTAAACAGAAAGTGTGCCGCTGTTTTACCTACTCATTTTGTGAATTCTTCTAAGTATTGTAAATTGTTAAAACCATTTCTGAGAGAATCTGAAAATTATATTAACAAATTATATCTATGTAAGCTGTCTAAAAAAAGAGATATTGAGACGAATTTGGTTTATAAGAGCTTGCCTATTTTATAATAATATTTTGGCCCTTATTTCCATATCCAATTACGATTTCACTATTTTGTTCGCAATCTACACTTAAGTAACTAACGATTGGGACATTGCTATTTTGTAAATATGAACCTGAAATGTTAAAACCAAGGACACCCATCTTGAATGGAACATTGTAACACTGAGAAGATTTTATGTATGGCGTTTCACAGTTTATTTTTGATACTGCCCCTAGTTCAATTTTTCCTGCAATATTTTTAATTCCTATGGTGGCAAGAGGTGATTTGCTTATTTCGCTCATGTCTTGAACCTCCTTGTCACCATCTTTCATTTTCATTGAGCTAATTTCTAAGCTACCCAACATTTGTGCAAAGTTTGCATTGCCATCAACTGCAAAACTTTTAGGATATCCATTTATCGTCTGTTGAACAACCATCGGTTTTTCTGGGCCTTCACTTTGTGAAGAGTAGGTCTCAGTCTCAAGAGTAATACTCTTTTTGTCAACGCTAACTACTTTTCGAATCATTAATGTTTTTTCTCCGGATTTTTTATCTGTACTTAAAGAAGCAACCCACTGTCCTTTTTGTAAAGCTTCGGACATTTTTTTGCTAGGGCCAATAGATTTTGTCCCTTTAAACATGTAGGATTCTGCTAGTTTATCGATCTGCTTTACTTTTTGGACATCGGCCTTTGGAATTAGCATTGAGCCACATGACGTGATTAAGAAAATAGTTGTTACAATAATAAATTTCATAAATATCTCCTAACTTATTTAATCTACGAAAATTTTTTTAGTTTTAATTTTGCTTGTCTTAAATTCTATATTTTAGAGTGGTCTTCGTCATTAAATTTCTATCAGTAACTAATTTTAATACCCTATAATGTAAGTATGAAAACTTTTCTGGATGTTTAGGAGGTTGATTAAACTGGTCAGGAATGTGGTACTATTTATTTTATGAAATTGTCATTTTTCATTTTATTGGTCTTTGCAACGTTGCAACTTTTCTCGAATGAGATTGTTGCAAGCGATAACTGGTTACGCCCTTTTATTTAGTTTTTGGTTTTTCTGGCCTAATAATAATATTTCTTTAATCGTAAGCATTCTCTATACATTTTTTTGGGGAAACCGATACTATCTTTGGCGATTGTATTATGTTTTATAACTTTTGGTGTTTATATTATGTACAGAAAAATATTGATTTTAGGATTGATTACTTTATTTACGCCAGTTGTAGCAGATGATGTAACGCTTGTTGATACTCGTGAACGTGTCACTCATACATTAAATGATAAAATGATAGTCTTTGACAAGAAAGGAAATCCAACGGCAAGTTGGGGCAATGATAGAGATATTGTTATTATGAATAAGGATAATTTTAGTGGTACTGGCAAGTATTCTCCTCATGAAAATTTGTGCCTAATAAAAGATATTGTCACTGGAGAAGAAGTTTTTGTTAGCCGCTCTGCTTTAAATAATCACATAAAAGATAAAATTTATACATCAATTAAAGTAGTAGATATTAAGACTGGAAAAGAGTTTGAAGTTCCCAAGCAAAAGGGTGTCGTCAAGTTATCGGAAGTATCACGTTCAAATGATGAGAGTGGAAAAACTTGGTCTTATTATGACGTGAGCATTGTTGATGATAACGGAGGATGTTTAACTGCTCTTGACGATAAAATATTTGTTAGAAATCCTAAGAATTGTCCAACCTATAGAGTTGCCAAACAAGCTTATGATCAAGCGACGCTATTTAATTCCATTAAAGAGTTTGAGGAAATCCAGCGGTTGCTTAAAGCTATTGTGCAAGGCCTGAAGTCAGAAACAAGTTGCGAGGGTAGCACTACTACCACTACCGAGGTTCTAGCTTCATCAGAGAGTGAAGTTTTTGCTGAAAAAAAATCATCGAATGTTACAGAGACTAAATCTCTAGATAGGCATACGTATATAAATTACATGAAGAATAGAAAAGAGATATTGTTAGATGCTAAAAATAGTTGTGTTAAACGTCCAAAAAATCAAAAGATTTATGAGTGTAGAATAGAAAAGTGTAATGAAAGTCTAAAAAAATTAAGAGAAAGTCTAGGCCCTGAAATTTGGGGTAATGATTCAAAAGAGATAAGGGCCAGTAAGATTTTAAATCAGGCCAAGACCACAATTGGAAAATTAAGAGAAGCTTCTGTTGCGAGTAATTTTGATAACAAAAGAAGTAGTTCTAATGCTTATCTCGATATGATGGGTGGTAAAGTTTTTGAGAAGGAGATTACGCCTGAGCTTCTTGCTTGCATCTCTTATCGTGAAACTAAAATTAATCTGAGCCCTCATGATATAAATTATACCTATTGTAATCAAGGGCCTTTAAAATCAACGGCCATTGGATTAGGACAAGTTACAAGAAACTTATTTATGGCACTAAGCGATCATGAAGGTCGAAATCTTTTGCCTATGACTACTGTCTCATTGGATGATAAGGAGAGATATGCCAAAATGAGTAATTTGGAAATTTTCCATGAGATGGCAGATAACGTTGATTTACAAATGGAAGTAATTGCTCGATCTTTAAATTACAAATTTCAGTTTAAAAAAATGGAACATTATAAAAGGGGCCACCTCTTACAAGGTGATGGTTTAATAAAAACTGGTGTTGCTTATTATGATCAAGATAACCAAACAAAATATGTGAGGGATGTGGTTGGTTGTTTGAAATGTTTTAATGATGGAAAATCTCCTTATACTTGTTACGAAAAAGTTGGGCCATCTAAGTAAAAGATTTTCGGGAATAAAAGAGGGATGTCGATATGAAAACATTAGTGATTGCTTTAATCGTTACGTTTTTTACTTCTAATTGTTTTGCAAATCAAGTCAAAGAGTCAACGAATAGTAGTGACAATAAGCCGGTAAGTAAACGTTCAAATATTGTTTTACACTATGGTAGACTCTATGTGGGTGATGATTTCTATATCGTAACAGTTGTCAAAAGTGAAGGAATGGATAAGATGTCAATATATGATAATCAAAATAAAGAGTTGCTAAGTTTTAGTTCTGATAGTGTTGGTAATAGTTTTAGAACTGTCGAGTTAAAATACGTTGAAGCATACGGTGATGTTGTTATAATTACAACATGGTCTAAAGGTGCTCATGGATCAATGATTAGAGTTTTTGATCTTAAAAAGCCTGAGCCGCTAGTCCTAGAGAGAAGTTCAAGCTGGAGTACTGACTATTACATCTCAGATGGAGAATCTCTTAACATTGTTCAAAAAGGGGATATGAATGATGATACCGTAATCCCCAAAGATTATAATCTAAAATGGCCTTAAAAAAAATTTATAAAAAGTAGTAAGCATAAATAATTAGATCGTCGGATGGTTTATAAAAGTGGTTGATTCTTGCGACCTCTTTCATTTCCATTTTATCATAGAACGATCTTGTGGAATCATAGGTGTCTTGTCCTGATGTTTCAATGCGAATAAGTCTCGCATTTTGTTTTGCTAAGTTTTTTTTCATCTTATCAACTAACATTCTGGCCCTGCCTTTTTTTTGATGGGCATCGCTAGTTCCTATCCAGTACATATCAAATGTCCCGTGGGCCATAGGCGTCGGCCCATAGCAGATAAAACTTGATAATTCATTAGCGGATTCCCAGCATCCCCAAAATTCATAATCAGAGGTTCGTTGAGTCTCATCCATTAGTTCTAAAACTACATCTCTCTCTTCTTTTGTAAAAAGAGTTACGCCTTCAACTACCTGAAGAAGAACTGATCGATCATTAAATGTTATTGGTTTGATGTCCATAAAATTTATCCTTCAAACTAATAGTTTGCTTGAGAGATTACTTGCTCGATAACCTGATCGTAGCCAATATTTTTAAAAGCAAAAGAGTTAGAAAAACCGGCCCCAGGAGCTAGGTCACAATTAGGGTTAATATCTATCAGGTATGGATTTTCTAAACTATCAACTCTAAAATCAAATCTAGCATACGCATCGATACCTAAAATCTCACTGGCCTTGAGTGCGGCATTTAGCAATTTTTGCTTTAACTCACTTTTGATTTTTGGTTGAACACTCTTTGTTGTTTTGTATTCAATACTATCTTCGTCCCATTTTGCAGCATACATTAAAATTTTTGGCATATCTATTGGGAGCTTTTTAAAGGATATTTCACTTAGTGAGTATTTTTTTTTCTTTGGATTCAAAAGAGCTAGATTGAACTCTCTTCCATCAATGAACTCTTGAACAATAATGTCTCTTATTCCTAAGCTTTTAAGTTTGAAACATTGAGATTTTAGTTCGTTAGTAGTGCTAATAATTGAACCTGAATCGATTGCAACCGATCCGTCTTCACTGTTTGGTTTAACAATAAATCTTCTATTTGGAGTGAAAATATTTTCTAGTTGATCAACATCAATCATATTATCAACTAAAAAGCTTTGAGGTACCAAAACATCTTGAGAGGTTAAGCATTGATAACTGAAAAATTTATTTAAGCAGTTTGTAAGAGGAAGTGAGCTGTTTCCTGTAAATGGCATTCCAATATCCTCTAACACTTTAATGACTTTTGGTTCCATCCTTGGGTCTGCAGCTAGTGATTCACATAGATTAAAAACTAGGTCAAAAGCACCAACATTTTTCAGATTGTATAAATCACTAAGATCTTGAATAGGAATTATTGAGACATCTTTATGGCCAAGTCTTGAAAGCGCATCACATACGTGGTTCGCAACTTTTTCAACATCGGCCCTTGCCTTTAGGCCTGGATCATTTATTTCAAATTGTTGCTTATAGCTAGGAGGCTCGTCTACAACTGGTGGTGTGGCCGTAGTTGTTGTATTGCTACTTGGGAAATCTTGGTTGTGAATGATTGCAATTTTTTTTACTCTTCTGCTATTCATAATTTTATTATTTTCCCTGTAGTGTTAATCCGATCTCTTTCTTTGTTTTATAGTACCTGTCCATGATGACTTGTACATCGTTTAATGGAAAAGCAGGCGAGAAGTGTTTATTCACCCCGTGCATATCTTCCCCCATACATATTGCATTTAAAATTGCTTCTTCAGTTGCCTCTATCACGGATAAGTAAAACGTATCCATTTTTTTATCGGGGATTGATTTAATACGATCAAGTTTGTCCCGGTTATCTTTATGTGTCTTATTGGCCGTAGAAAATGCTAAAATAATCTCTCCACTTCCGTGGGCCGCATAAGAGCCAACTCTTCCAATCCCGAGGGCCCCTCGTTTACAGAGCCTTGTTAGTTGATGAGATGACATTGGGCAGTCTGTTGCTATGACGACGATTATACTGCCATAGTTATCATGCCTAACTGGAACGGTTTTAAATTTTTCAGATAGAAGCTCTCCAACAGGAAGGCCATCAACTCTTAAATCTTTTCTATCTCCAAAATTGCTAACAACTAAGACCCCAAGGGTATAGTTGGTATTTCCAATAGTAACTTTTCTAGATGATGTTCCAACCCCGCCTTTGAAGTCACAAGTTATCATGCCTGTTCCGGCCCCAACATTTCCCTCAAGTATTGGGCCAGTTTTAGCACCTTCTAGAGCAGATATTACGTGATCATATTTAAGGTGTTTGCCGGAGATATTATTAAGCCAAGAATCATCACATTCACCAACAATAGGAATGATGACGTCAGGATTTAGTTCCTTGCTCTTAAATTTATCGGTCGCGTATTCAATTAGCGCTTGAGAGCAGATGCCAACCGAGTACGTATTTGTTAATAAAATTGGCGTTTCAAGCATTCCCCATTCTGTTACTTGAGTGATCCCAGAAACTTCTCCGGCCCCATTGAGGATATATGAACCAGCTGTAATATATTCATTGAAAATGTCACTACTAGGAACAATCGCAGTGACTCCTGTTCTAACAAAATTTCTTTGGCCACTACTGTTTTTAAGATTGTCACTGATTAAAGTAGTGTGGCCAACTGTTACGCCTTTAACATCTGTAATAGCGTTGTAGTGTCCAGTTGGAAAAGTACCAATTGAGATGCCGAGGTCGCGAAGTCTTACTCTAGGAGTAGAACTACTAATTTTTTTTACCATACACTACCTAGGGTTTTATAAACAACCTCAGTTATAGATAACAATTTATTGATTAATGCGATCCTAACACTAATAACTAAAAAAATAACTAAAAAAAAATATTGGATTTTTTGACAATATGTTGTGTGTTGAGTTAAAAAACTGACATAACGAGAGAGGTCTGTTGTGCTAAAACATTTTTTATTGCTAGCGTTTATGATTTTGTTTTCAACCATATCTAACGCTGAAATTGTTAAGAGTGTTGTAGTAACTGGTGCGAAGAAAACCACTATTGAGGCAGTACAAAGGCATGCTAGGATTCGACCTGGAGATGATTTAGACCAAGAAAGAATGAAAGAGATCAGAGAGAACTTATTAAGGGTTCCGCAGATAAATTTAAAGTCACTTGATTTCAAAGATGGGGTACTGACTGTTGATATTGAGGATAAGTGGACGATTTACCCAGTTCCAATGATTACTCAATCAGGGAACTATTATAGTCGCGGAGCTCTTTTATATGATGATAACTTCTTCGGTTCGCTTGGGACTTTTGTTCCAGCGATTACGTGGACCAATGCAGGAATGAACGCAATCCTTTATTATCAGGATGAAACTTTTTTCACTCCTCAGTATGGGTTTAAAATTTTGGCAATGAGAAGAAATCAGCTAACAGATTTTAAAAGGGGTGGCGATACTAATCAACAGTTTGAATCCAGGATGGATACTCTTCTATTTACCCCAAATTTTTTATGGAAAGATCATGTATTTAAAGGTGGGCCAATTTATTTAAAAAAAGAGGTTCTGTCGATGAACGGCCAAACGTTAATGCCAAGAGATGAGGCAAAAGGGTTCTGGTTTCGGCATCACTGGGACTATTTTCAAAAGATGGATGTAATGTATAGAGGGTTTATTACAACATATAATTTTTTATGTGTTGATAAGTCTTCAGGTGGGACGGTGCTATTCCATGATGCCGATGTTGCAGTATCTATCCCAATTAAGCAGAGTTTTGTTAATTTTCAAGTTCATGGCCATTATACAAATGAAGAGACCTACCTGTATCCAAAACTTGTAGGTGGAAGTGAAGGCCATCGTGGTTATGACAAAGACTCTCTTCCTTTACAAGCAAATGCTGGACTTATGATTCAGCATCAGCAACACCTGTTTAATAGAGTGTTTTTCTCTCCGTTTTATGAGTTTAATACATCTAAGCTAATTAAGCCTGTATATGCTGGGCAGACCTTAAATGAAAGTACGGTAGGTGCAGGTATTAGGTATTATTTTCAGAAAATCTCGATTCCGGCAATTATTGTTGATTATGCTAGAAATTTTGATGATAAAAGTTCACATGTTTTAGTTAATATAGGACTTATGATTTAGGACTGATTATGAAAATTAATACACTTGTTTTTTTTACTGTTTTGTTAATCTCTTTTTTTGCTGTTGCAGAAGTAGATTTTGCTAAAGAGGAGATAAAGATTAATAAACTTCTCGATCTAATCGAAAAATCAGGAGCAACCTTTATTCGAAATGGAGAGGAGCGTAGTGGTAAAGATGCCAAAGAACACCTTCAGTATAAAGTAAAAATGGCCAAGCGAATGTTTTTCTTTTTTGGCCCAGAAAGAAAAGTTACAATCAAAGAGTTTATTGATGAGATTGCTAGCAAATCTTATATAAGTAAGGAACCTTATATGATCCGACTTAAACCAGGAGAGGCTCCACGGCCTGCGAGTGAATGGTTACATGAGCAAAGAGTTGAGATAGAAAAAGAAGAGGAAAACTGGCGGTCCCAAGAGGAATTGAACCTCTAATAGATCTTTAGGAAAGACCCGTTATATCCGTTTTAACTATGGGACCTAGGTATTTTTTTTAAAATTATATTTTTTTATCAACGTTGTTGCAAGCAATCATTAAGATTTCTTGAAAATCTTTGATAATCATGAAACCCTAATACATCAAATTTAATATTTTTGTGCATTGAAAAATATTGAGGGCATTTATGAGTAAACCTAAAAATTATCCAAGTAGTCCAACACATATCTGGGAGCGCTTTTATCAGCTAACAAGAGTTCCTCGTCCCAGTAAAAAAGAGGAAAAGGTTAAGGCATATTTGGTTGAACAGGCAAAGGAACGTGGGTGCAAATATAAAATAGATGAGGTTGGAAATGTTGTGATTTATTTGCCAGCGTCTGCTGGGTATGAGTCCCATCAAACGGTGATTATTCAAAATCATATGGATATGGTTTGTGATAAACTTCCTGAACGAAAAATTGATTTTGAAAATGATCCTATCGACATTGATGTTGTAAACGGCCACATCATTGCAGTTGGTACTACTCTTGGGGCCGATAACGGTATTGGATGTGCGACAGCATTAGCTTTAATGGATGATTTGAGCGTCAAGCACCCACCTCTTGAACTACTCTTTACAGTTGATGAAGAGACTGGCCTTGGTGGGGCCCTGAATGTCGACCCTAAACTTCTTAGTGGTAAGAAGATGATCAATATGGATACTGAAGAGTGGGGGGCGTTTTATATTGGGTGTGCTGGAGGTGAGGATTATAAAATTTTTGGTGATTTTGATACTAGTTCAACCGCTTCTATGATGAAAGATTTTGCCACTTTAAAAGTATCCTTAGGTGGACTTAAAGGGGGCCATTCTGGAATCGATATTCATAGAAATCGTGGCAATGCGATTAAAATTTTGGCCAGTTTATTAAGTGATTTATCAGCAAAACATCAATTCTTTTTGGCCGATTTCGTTGGTGGCCAGGCACATAATATAATTCCTCGTGATGCTCATGCAGTTATCTGTATAAAAAAAGAGTTAGCAAATACTGTTTTACCAACTCTTTTACCTAGGCTAGCTGAGATCAAAGGGTATTTAAGTAAAGAGGATAAAGATGCTACGATCGTTGTAGCTAATGAATCAGAGAGGAAGAGTGTACTTACGATAGAATCGAGAGATCGGTTCTTGAGTTGTATAACAATGTTGCCTCATGGTGCTTATTCTTATAATTGGGATTCGGCAGAACCTCTTGTCAATATCAGTTGTAATTTGGCGATAACAAAAATGGTCGCGGGTGAGTTCTATGCGCAATTAAGTGGCCGTTTTTTTGACAAACATCAACTTCGAGAGATTAGTGATAGAGTAAAGAGTTGCGCTAAAATGTGTAATTTGCGTTTGGAAGTTGGTCTTGGATATCCAAGTTGGAAGCCTGAATTTTCGGGGAATGGACTTTTGGAGCTTTCAAAAACCGTTTACAAAGAGATGTTTGGCCATGATGCAAAAGTCAAAGCGATTCATGCTGGACTTGAGTGTGGGGTTTTAACAGACCGACTTGGAAAAATGGATATGATATCTCTTGGCCCTAATTTGTACTCTGTTCACTCTCCGAGTGAGCGTTTAGAAATAGCTTCAACTAACGATTTTTGGAAATTAATAGTTGGAATATTGGAAAAACTGTAATACTTAAATAGGATACAAAAATAGGAGTTTTTAACTTGATTCGTACAATAATTAATGTCTATATTTTAATGATAATTGTTAATAGCTTAATCATTTTTTTTCCTCAGTTTAAACATACAAACTGGGCAGCAAAATTAAAAACGTTGTGTGAGTTCACTCAGCGACCGATTAGAAAATTTTTACCTGCGGATCTTCCGTTCGATTTTGCTCCAGGAATTGTGATTATACTTCTAATCCTAATACCTCAGATATTTAAACTTTTGTGGTAGCTTGTTAATCGACTATTGCTTACTGTTGTTGACAGCATCTATTCGGTTTATCCCTTTGCGGTTAAATACAATTCTATACTTATGATAGTGAGTATCAGAGATGCTAGTATATTTAATAACAATATTTAGTTTATAAAACCTTTCTAGCCTAACTGAGATAGCTCGATCATCTTCTAATACTGAGTCATAAGTGTAAGGAGAGTCCATTTTTTGGATAAATGGGGCGATGTTTATTCTAAGAATATCTTTTACGCCATCAGTATTTGACTTGCTATAAATGGACCAGAATTTTTTACCTTTAAACAAAACTTTTTTCTGATACTTTATGATCTCCTCATTTTTTTTTAGTCGCTTGAATATTGGGCTAGAGCCTACATAGCGTAATCTTAGTACGTTTGGATCTATGTTTGAGTCATGAACATAATTAAATCTTTCTTTGATTGTTCCAATTCTTGTCCACTCTTTGGAAAAAACTTTCGTCACTCGTTCTGCTGTAATTGAGTCAAGCTTATCTTTGAATACATCGCGAAGGATTTCTTTAATCCTATCTTTTCCCATGTAGCCAATAACAAGTGCCATGAAAAAAGGAAAACTTACGTTGCCGTATGTTTGTTGAACTACAAATGCAACTAAAGTTGCAAAAACCATAGATATCCCTGCTGCGATTGCAAAGATGGTGTGTGAGACCCACTTGTGTCCTCTTGTCGTATCAACATTTAGATACAATGAACTCCATACTAATTTTTTAAGTAGCACCTTGTTTCGGTAAACATACTCTTCATTTGATTGGTTTTTTGCTGGTAAGAGAATGCTATTAATTTGGCAATACTTAATCTCTTCTTTAATAAGTTTTAAAAGTTCATTCCGCGTTTCGCTTGTATTACATTCTAGATTGTGTCCTAGATAGTTGAGTAGTTTGAAAAGGTTTCTTTTGATAAAAAAACTAATGTATTCGTCTATTAACTTTAAAGTTTCATATATTTCATGGTTGCTCTGATGGAACTCTTTGAGTTCTCTAAATTTAGTTAAAATTTTTCTTGTTGAGTGGATTAGTGATTTTAAGTGATGAGCGTCCTTATCATAGTTGTGATTTGTTATAGTGATCTCAACTCTTTTGGTTACAGCATTTTCTAATGAACAACAAAAAACATGCAGATCATGCTCAAAATTTTGAATTGTTATCTCTCCAGCTTCAAATTTAATTATATCTTGAGAGATTTTTTCCAAATACTCGGCATAATTAGTAAAATTTTTAAAAAGCAGCTCAGGGGCCTTTAAACGAATGTAATTTTTGATACCTTTATAAAAATCGTTCTTGTCGTATGTTAGTTCATTTATATCCAATGTTTTTGGAACAAAGATGAACGTATCAATTTTGTAACCTTGATTTCTTTTTTTTCTTGGTGGTTTAAAGAATAGGTCTATTTCACATTGGAATTTATCATGTATTTTAATGGAACTCGAAATCAAGCTTTGTCTCTTTTGCTACGTCGCTATGTAATACTTAAATTGTATATTAAAATATTAAAAACTCCAGTAAATCTCTCGAAATGTTTGAATTTTGTTAAGATCGGAATCTTTCTTGACCTGATTATTATAAAACACTAACATCGGTCAAAAGAAAATAGGGCAGGTTATGAAAATATTAGTCGTTGAAGATGAAAAAGATATCCGAGAACTGATCCATTTTAATCTTTTTACTAAAAATTATAGCGTAGTGCTAGCGGCCGATGGAGAAGAGGCCATAGATATTGCCAGTAAGGAACTGCCAAATCTTATACTCTTAGATATTATGTTGCCCAAAAAAAACGGAATTGATGTATGTCTTCAACTTAAGGCGATGAACGCTACTAAGAATATTCCGATAATAATGTTAACAGCAAAGGGTGAAGAAGAAGACGTGGTAAAAGGCCTAAATGCTGGTGCAGATGATTACATTGTAAAACCTTTTTCGCCAAAAGTATTATTGGCGAGAGTGGGTGTTCAGTTAAGAAAAAGTGATGGCGGAGTTCATTTAAAAGCTGAAAATATTGACATAGATTTAGATAAGAGAAACTGTTTGATTGATGGTAAAAAAATAGATCTTACCTATTCAGAATTTCAGATTTTATTTACATTAATGAGCAAAAGAGGAAGGGTTTATACAAGAAAACAGATTGTAGAGTTGTTAAGAGGACAAAATCACGCGGTTACTGATCGCTCTGTTGATGTTCAAGTCGTAGGCCTTAGAAAAAAAATGGATATTAAAGGTGAGTTAATAGAGACGGTTAGGGGTGTGGGATATAGGTTTAAAGAGTGAGATGAGGTTAGAAAAAATTTTTTGGAAAATCTATTTACCATATCTGTTGACTACAGTTATTGCACTTTTAATTGGAGTCTTACTAGTTGCTAATATTCAGAAAAAAATTCATTTGGATCAGATAAAAAGAGAGTTGACCGAAAAAATTGAGATTCTTAGGCCGACGATTAGTTTGCAAATTAAACTTGAAAAATTTCAAGAGATTCAGGATGAGTTTAAGGTGCTAGGAGAGACCCAATCTACCAGGACTACCCTTATTTTATCTGATGGAACAGTTGTTGGTGATACTCATTTTAATTTTAAAAACATGGAAAATTACAAAAGCAGGTTAGAGGTTCACTTGGCCTTGCAGGGCCAGGCAAATGAAGTTATACGGTTTAGTACGCTTGTTAATAAAGAGTGTCTCTTTGTTGCAGTTCCATTACAAATTGATGATCGTTTTCTTGGCGTTATTCGTGGGTCTATTGAGACCGGAAAAATTAGTATTGATCTAAGTTCAATCTATCTAAAATGGGTAGTTCCGTTATTGTTTATTTTGTTTGTCTCTTCTATTGTAATGTTGCCGATTACTGGCAAAATTAGTAACCCCATTGAGAGGTTGGAAAAACATGCGATATCTCTGGCAACTGGAGATTTTTCTAAAAAGCTAAATGAAAAGAGAGGTGATCCAAAAGAGATAAAATTGCTAATAAAAGCGATTAATCTAATGCAGGAAGAGATTAATAAAAAAGTCTCTACGCTTATCTATCAAGAAGGACATCGTAAAGCGTTTGTCTCTAATGTTTCTCACGAGCTTAAAACCCCACTTACTGCGATAAAGGGGTATATTGAAACTTTACAGGAGAATGATTTAACTGATAGAAAAATTATTAGGCAGTTCTTAGAGATTATAGAAAAAAACTCTAAAAGATTAGAGGTCATAATTGATGATCTATTGACAATTTCTAAGTTAGAAAAAGATCAAGAACAGGCCACTCTTGAGAAATCAAAGCAATCGTTAAAGTCTATTGTTTCAAAATCAAAGGTAGTTTGTGATGATAAAGCATTTAAGTCTGGTGTTAAAATAAACGTTAAGAATGAGCAAGATATTATAATTAATGTTAATGGATCATTATTAGAACAGGCCATCGTTAATCTAATCGATAATGCGATTAAGTATGCAGCTACTGGAAAAATTATTGAGTTATCTTATACTGTTTATGATCATGAAGTAAAAATTTCTGTTATGGATTATGGGCCAGGCATTGCTGACGAGCATCACGACAGAATTTTTGAGCGTTTTTATACGGTTTCAAAAGACCGAAGTAGAAGTTTAGGTGGTTCAGGGCTTGGCCTTTCAATCGTTAAACATATTGCGCTATTGCATGGCGGAAGAGTTACTCTAAGTAGTTTTCCTGGAAGAGGTTCAACTTTTGTTATTCACTTGCCAATCGTCTAGTATAAAACTAACAATCGTTTAATGTTGTCCTAATTTAATTGTTTTATAAGTAATTAAATTTTGTATTGGAGGATGTATGAGTTTTAAAAATGGTATTATCTCTTTGTTAACGTTACTGGCCGTTGTTAATGTTGCTAATGGTTCAATTTCTACTAGTGTTACAATTGATGGATCTAGTACAGTATTTCCTATTACTGAGGCGATCGCTGAAGAGTTTCATGCAGTAAATCCTGATATTAAGGTAACCATTGGAGTTTCAGGGACTGGCGGAGGATTTAAAAAGTTCATTGCAAAAGAGATCGATATAAATAATGCTTCAAGGCCGATTAAGGATTCAGAGGCAAAAGCTGCAAAAGAGAGCAGTGTTAATTATGTTCAAATTCCAATAGCATATGATGGTATAACTATTGTTATTAATAAGAAAAATAGTTGGGCCACGACTATGACTACTGCAGAATTAAAACTTTTGTGGGATAGTGGAAGTAGTGTAAAAACTTGGAAGCAGATTCGTCCATCTTGGCCAGATAAAGAGATTAAACTTTATGGCCCAGGAACAGATTCTGGAACGTTTGATTACTTTACCGAAGAAATCAATGGAAAATCGGGGCAGTGTAGATCAGATTTTTCTAAGAGCGAAGATGATAACGTTCTTGTAACTGGAGTAGCAGGAGATGAGTATGCTCTTGGTTTTTTTGGATATGCTTACTATAAAGAGAATATGACAAAATTGACTGCTGTTAAAATTGATGGTGGGAAAGGTGCAATTGAACCGACAGAAAAAACAATCAATGATGGAACTTATGCTCCACTGTCGAGACAGATTTTTATCTACGTAAATATTGCTTCATATAAGGAAAAAAATATGGTGGAAAAATTCGTGAAATTTTATTTGGATAAAGTTCCTTCAATAGCAAAAGATGTTGGATATGTTCCTCTTGCTAAAGATTCTTATAAAAAATCTATTGAGTCTTTGATAAAACTCTAGATGTTCTCATCTAGGTCGATTGATAAAATTGTTTCGTCCACACTTTTTTTGTGTGGACTTTTGTCTATATTAACGACAATTGGTATTATTTTTGCGCTCTCAAAGGAGAGTATCACTTTTTTTTCTAAAGTCCCTGTTTGGGAGTTTCTTTTGGGAACGTCATGGGCCCCATTGTTAGAACCAAAATCGTTTGGAGTGCTACCTCTGGTTCTTGGAACAATGATGGTTGTTTTTATTTCAAGTATTATTGCAATTCCTACAGGAGTTGCAACGGCCATTTATTTGAGTGAGTATGCTTCAAATAGAGTAAAAAATATTATTCGGCCCAGTCTTGAAATTTTAGCAGGGATTCCTACTATTGTGTATGGCTATGTCGCTTTAACTCTTATCACCCCGGCCCTTAAAATTTTATTTCCTGAAATTGAAATTTTTAACGCTTTAAGTGCTTCGTTTGTTGTTGGAGTCATGATTTTACCAATGATCTCATCGCTTTGTTATGATGCCTTGAGAGCGGTTCCTCGTGACCTTAGAGAAGGAGCGTATGCTTTAGGTGGAAACTCTTTTGATGTTGTTGCAAAAATTATGGTACCCGCAGCAGCTTCAAGAATTCTTGCTGCATTTATTCTTGCAATTTCTAGAGCAATAGGAGAGACGATGGCCGTTACTCTTGCGGCCGGTGCAAACCCTCAATTGACCTTTTCTCCGCTTAAAAGCATTCAAACGATGACGTCTTATATTGTACAAGTTAGCTTAGGAGATACTCCTGTTGGTGGCATTGAGTATCTTACCTGCTTTGCTGTAGGTTCCCTTCTTTTTGTAATGACACTATTAATGAACAGCTTAAGCCAAGTCGTGTTAGTGAGGTTTCAAAAAATAAAATGAATCTATCTAAAAAAAATCAGGAGAAGATGTTTAAATTTATCTGTTTAATTTTTACTTCATTTGCAGTTATCTCCCTTGTCGTTCTCATTTGGCACATTTTAAGAGACGGATATGAGTGGCTTCGCCCTGAGCTATTTACTGAATTCCAGTCACGATTTCCTCGCAAAGCAGGTATTAAGGCCGGAGTTTTTGGTACAATTTGGCTTATTTCATTAACTGCATTTTTTTCGATTCCTCTTGGGATTGCATCAGGTATATACCTTGAGGAGTATGGAAAAAAGGGAAAAATTGGCAAAATTATTGAAGTAAATGTTACAAATTTAGCTGGGGTACCATCAATCGTTTACGGGTTATTAGGTTTAGCTCTATTTGTTAGGCTGCTTGATTTTGGTGGGTCTGTTCTTTCAGGTGCTCTTACTCTGTCACTATTAATTATGCCAATAATTATTGTTACAACTAGAGAGGCGATCAAAGCGGTTCCTCATTCGATAAAGTATGCAGCGTATTCGTTAGGTGCACGCAAATATCAAGTTGTCTTTGGCCATGTGCTACCAACTGCTATGCCAGGAATTGTAACCGGTATTATTTTAGCACTAGCAAGAGCAATCGGAGAGACTGCCCCATTAATTATTGTAGGCGCTTTAGCATATGTAACTTTCATACCAGAATCACCAATGGATGAGTTTACGGTGATGCCACTACAGATTTATAACTGGGCGTCTCGGCCTCAGGAAGATTTTCACAAACTAGCGGCTTCAAGCATTGTTGTTTTATTAACAATAACTTTTTTTATGAATTTCGTTGCTGTGTTAATTAGAAGTAGGGGACAAAAAAGGATGAAATTATGAGCGGTAACGTAGTCATTTCGACGAAACAGGTTAATATGTTTTACTCCGGAAAACAGGCGATCAAAGATGTAACTGTTAATGTTTATGAAAATTTAGTAACGGCAATAATTGGCCCAAGTGGTTGTGGAAAGAGTACTCTACTTAGATCATTTAATCGAATGAACGATTTTGTTGAGGGCTTTTCTGTTCACGGGGATATTTTATATCGTGGACAAAATATTAACGCTCAAGACGTAACGGAGCTTAGAAAGAGGGTCGGCATGGTTTTTCAGCGTCCAAATCCATTTCCTAAAACCATTTATGAGAATATTACGTGGGGCCCTAAAATTCATGGAAGAAAAGATAATTTGGATGAGGTTGTAGAGGATTCTTTAAAAAGGGCCGCACTTTGGGACGAGGTAAAAGATAGACTTCACTCCTTCGCTTTTTCACTCTCTGGAGGCCAGCAACAACGTCTTTGTATTGCTAGAACTGTTGCGATGAAACCAGATGTTATACTAATGGATGAACCATGTTCGGCATTAGATCCAAAATCAACAACACGGATTGAAGATTTGATTAACGATTTAAAAAAAGAGTACACTATCGTGATTGTAACTCATAATATGCAACAAGCAGCACGAGTTTCAGACCACACTGCATTTTTTTATGAGGGTGAGATGGTTGAGTTTGGTGAGACCGACTCAATTTTTACCAATCCAAAGAAGAAGCAGACTGAAGATTATATAACTGGAAGATTTGGATAATAGTTTTAGGAGATATTATGTCAAAACATTTAGAAGTTGCGATGAAAGGGTTAAAAACAAAAGTATTGGAACTAACTACTATAGTTGAAATGACAGTCAAAAAAGCGGTGACTTCACTTGAAACCAAAGATGAAGAGCTTGCAAGAGAAGTTGTTAAGACAGATAGAATTGTCGATGAACTGGAAGTGGAACTAGAAGAAGACTGTTTGAAAATACTTGCGTTACATCAACCTGTTGCGATTGACCTTAGATATATTGTTGGTGTTTTGAAGGTCAACAATGATCTAGAGAGGATTGCAGATTTATCGGTTAACATAGCAGAAAGAGCAATCAGGTTGATGGGGATGCGTGAAATTACCCCACCATTTAATTTTACAGATATGGCCGAAAAAACCTACTCAATGCTTAAGCGCTCTATTGATTCATTAATTGAGATGGATACTGTAATGGCAAAAAAAGTTTGCACTGATGATAGTGAAGTCGATGCAATAAATAGAGCTATGTATAAAACAGTTTATAAAAAAATCGATGAAAATCCAAAAGATGCTGAAATCTTAATTCAGTATTTATCGACATCTAAACACTTAGAGAGAATTGCCGATTATACCACCAACATTGCAGAAGATGTTATCTACATGGTTGATGGTACAATTGTTCGGCACGGTGTTGATCAAGGAACTATCGC
>DYOQ01000016.1:0-29634 GCA_020720455.1 Bdellovibrio sp. | reverse complement strand
TTTATCTTCTAGGCGACAAGAGGTAAAACTTACAGTTTTCATTAAGTATATTATGCCAATTAATATGGATAAGAGAGCAGATAACTCTACTACTAACTTCGCTCCAAATTTTTCGGCAATATTTCCAGCAAAAAAAGCACCTACCGGCATTCCGCCAAAAAACGCAAGAGAGAAGATACTCATCACTCTACCTCTTAATTTATCTTTAGTTAACGATTGTACCAAACTGTTTAAAGAGTTAAGAGTAAGCATTAGCCCAAGCCCTATTCCTGCTGTATAGATATAAGAGATCCGTTCAGTGTTGTTATTTGCAAAGAGAAGTAAAAAAATTGGAAAGGTAAACATTCCAAAAAATAGTGGAGCACATGGTTTTAACTTTCGAGAACCTAGTGATGCTAGAAAAAGAGCACCAATAAAAGATCCGATACCTCGTGAGGAGTTTAAGTGGCCAAAAGTTTTAGCGTCACCATTTAGAATGTTCGTGGCCCAAGCTGGAAGAAGTGTTGCGTATGACATACCAACGCTACTAATCATGAAAGTAATTGTGATAAACGATGCAAGTTCTTTATTTCTAAGGCAGTATCCAATTCCTTCCTTTAACTCATGAAGCCAAGTGTGAGATGAATCTGCTTTTATATTTTTTTGATCTGGTACTTTGATAATAAGAAGTACTGCGATTATTCCAAAGAAGGAGATTCCATTAATTAAAAAGCATGAGCTTGCTCCAAACGCAGCATAGATTATTCCAGCAATCGAAGGGCCCACAATAGCAGCTAAATTAAACACCATAGAGTTTAATGCTATTGCGTTGCTGGTATCAGATTTTTCTACGAGGTCAATAACGAAGGATTGGCGCGCAGGAACATCAAAAGCGTTAGCAATTCCTAGTAGTGTTGCAAGAAGTAGAATATGCCAAGGTTTTACAATACCAAGTGTGACAAGAGCGTAGAGTATAAAGGCAAGTAACATCATGCTTGCCTGAGTTATAGCAAGGATCTTTTTTTTAGGAAACCTATCAGCAAGTACTCCAGCGTATAACATGAAAATAACAGATGGAAGGCCTGTCGCTACACCCATATAACCTAAATATGCCATTGAGTGGGTTAGTTCATAAAGCAAAAATCCTTGAGCAGTTATTTGAACCCATGTTCCCATCATTGAGATAAGTTGACCGATAAACCAAAGCCTATATCCTGGATGTCTTAGCGAGGAAAAGGTATTTTTGATTTTATTTTTTATCTTTAATATATAATTCTCCACTAAAAAAATAGATTATAACCTTTGTTTGCTATATTTTGAAGGTAAACTTAATTATTAGGATTAAAAATCATTTCAGATATTGTTGTTTGATCGTCACTACTCATTATGACATTGTATTTTTCTTTGATCGCTTGAAGTTTTGCTTGATCCATCGGACAGGTATAGTTCGGAGAGAGTTCTTTCATCGCTTTTTGAAATTTTTTAGTTCCAGATTTTGTGGCCATAACACTACAGTTAATACTCTCATCCATTGAGATATCTATATAGTTTCTAAAATCAATAGGGTTGTTCTGAACAATCTCCCATTTTCCTTCATTACATTTTATATATGGGCCAATATTCATTCCAGGTCCTAAAACATCATCTCTTTTTTGAAGCATGTGGTTCCAAAATCTCATCCCGTTAAAATTAGCAGAGAGATCAGCGTAAGAGTACACTCCTGTTTCAAAAATATTTCCACCAAGCGTGGTTTTTTCCATGAATTGTCCACGTTCAAGAATATCTTCTAGTTCAACTCCTTTTAAGTAGTGTCTATTAAAATATTTAAATCCCATACCGAACATATGCTCTAGCTTGTCTACACCGGTTAGCTGTGGCCCCATTTGAATCATCGGAGATAGTGCTACAGAACTATCCCCGGAGCCTTTTAATGTTAGAAGAACGCCGTCTGTAATACTCCAGTATTTGTAAATGGACTCTTTTAACGGGATCGATCTTTTTGGAAAATCATTAGTTTCTAGGATATCTTTAATCAGCTCTCCCTTCATATGATTGGCAAAATATTTCATTAGAATAGGGTAGATTCTTTTTTCGCTGTTTAATGTTTGATCGCATTTTTCTAATTTATTTGCTGTTTCAACTCCAATCTTTAAATAGTAATTGGCCCTTTCGTTTATAGATATTGAACCATCAGGAATTGGGATGTCTCGTTTAGTGTAGTGATCAGCTTCAGCAGATAGAATAGATTTTGAAATAAGAAGCGTAGTAATTAGTGTGATTTTAAACGTATTAATAAAAAACCCCTGAAACTTGTTCAGGGGTTTTTTATCATACTTGCTGTAACTTAATAGAAGCAGTGTAAAAAAAACATACTCGATTTACGCAGCTTTTTTGTGCTTATGCTCTTCTATTACTGGAGTAGGAGAGGCATTTGGCGTTGTTGCTTTTTCAACAGATAATGGTGGTTCCAAATTATCTTCAGCAGGTTTTTCATCCTCTTTATGTGAATGAAACTTGCATGTTACGATAGTGTGCTTAAGAATATCATCCTTAT
This sequence comes from Bdellovibrio sp., assembly GCA_020720455.1. Lineage (GTDB taxonomy): Bacteria > Bdellovibrionota > Bacteriovoracia > Bacteriovoracales > Bacteriovoracaceae > DYOQ01. The sequence goes on along the minus strand of DYOQ01000016.1, from coordinate 27,101 downwards.
CGCTACCTGTTTCATGAATGGTTACTCCATTTGGTAAATGAAGTTCCCCAAATGTAATATGCCCATCTATTTGTAGATGTGAGATATCGACAGTTACTGATTCTGGTATTTTCGATGGCAATGCATCTACAAACACAGTTTGAGCAATTAAGGTTACTATTGCGCCATCTGCTACACCTGGAGCAATGCCAACAATCTTAATTGGCACTTCTACGGTTGTCACCTTATCTTTTTCTAGCTTATGAAAAGAGATGTGCGAGACCTTTCTTGTTATTGGGTTTTGTTGAATATCTTTAGCATTAACTAGATATTTTTTTCCATCAATCTCTAATTCAAAAATTCTTCCATGTGTTTTATACATGTTTTGAAAATCAAAAAGACCGATAAAGAATGACTTAGGATCCATTCCTTTACCATAAATGTTCGCAGGGATTTTTCCTGCATCTCTCATTTTTGTTAGCTCATGTCTTGATAGTTCACTAGGTCTCTTTTCAGTTTTAATACTTCCAGTTGCCATATAGTCATTCCTCCTAACTAACTGCTTTTATCGATTATCGGTCTCGATAATAAAAATATAAACCAAAGTAGAAAGATAGCGAGAGGGGCAAAATCTGCTTTTGTATGCTTGATGTTTATTAAAATAGTCATGAATTGATCTAACCTGTTTAGATTATAGGGAAACTTTCTGCCACTCTTGTACGGCCTCTTTTACGTAGTTTTCAATATTTTCTAAAAATAGTTTTGGATTCTCTTCCCCGTAGGAAATTTTGGCCAATTGTAATTCCCATTTAGCAGTCTCTTCAGGAAGGGAGAGGAGGTGCGAGATTCTCATTTTTTGCATCTCTTTGATTAATCTGATTCCTTTCTCCGTTGCAATTATCATTTTCTTTTCTCTTCTTGCATATTTTCTGGCAAGGAGAGTTTCAATAATGTTTGCTCTAGTCGACTGGGTTCCGAGGCCAACGTCACCTGAAAAAATTTTCTTGAGTTCTTTTTCATCAACCATTCGAGATGGGTTCGCCATATCTTTTAATAGCGTATTTTCGCTATACTCAAATGGAGGAATTGTTTTTTTATTTAAAATGGCAACATCCGTTGCTGTTCCCTTGCTCCCTTTTGACAATAGAGGAATGAATTTTTCTGGAGGAAGTTTGTCTAGTATTGTAAACCCAACCTCTTCGACTCTAGTTCCAGTTGCACGAAATAGCTCATTTTCAATTTGAATTTTTAAAACATCATCATACTTTATACAGTCAATCGAAAAGGCCATAATAAATCTTCTAACTATTAAATCGAAAATTTTTTCCTCGTCATGAGAGAGGGTGCGAGGAGCTGGTTTTAGTGGAATAATCGCGTGATGGTCGGTTAGTTTCGCATCGTTAAATACTCTTCGATTGGAAAGTGAGAGAGCTTTTTCATTAAACTTAGAAAAGAGATGTGTCATCTCTCTTCTAAGTTTAGAAATAATCTCTTGGGCCAAGTTTAATGATGTTGTCCCAAGAACAGTGGAATCACTTCGAGGGTATGAGACACATTTGTGTTTTTCATATAGTGCTTGTGTTATATCGAGAGTTTTTTTTGCGCTAAAACTAAAGCGGGAGTTCGCTTCTCTTTGTAACTCGGTTATGGAAAATAGCGCTGGGGGATTTACTATTTTTTTTACACCTGCTGAAGATATAATTATTGCTTTTTGGTTTAAAACTTTAGCTGCGATTTCTTTTGCCTTATCAAAACTCTCAACTTTTGTCTGCGAAGTTTTAGCATTAGTCCAGATACCTTCAACGTCATTGTTATCGAATCTAAATTTAGCATTAATGTTCCAGTAAGGAGTTGGTGTGAAATTGTCGATCTCTTCTCTTCTTCTCGTTAACATTCCAAGAACCGCTGTTTGGACTCTTCCGATCGAGAATAGCTCTCCTAAAGATAGTGTTGCAGCTCTTGATAGATTCATTCCAACAAGCCAGTCAGCACGTTGTCTTGCTAGCCCAGCATAGTAAAGATTGTTATATCTACTAATCGGATGGAGGTTTAGAATTGTTTCTTGAATTACCTGTTTTGTTAATGCTTGACTGGTCCAGAATCGGTAAACTTGGCCAGAAAATTTTGCCTTATGAAGAATCGTTCTTGCAATGACTTCCCCTTCTCTCCCTGCATCTGTTGCTAAAATAATTCGTGCTAAATCTTTTCTGAGAAGAAGGTTACTTACTATTTTAAATTGGGCCGCGGTTTTTTTAACTACTTTATATTTAAATTTTTCTGGAATAATGGGCAATGTTTTATAAGACCATTTTTTTAGGGCCTTGTTATAATCGTCTGGATCATAAGGGGTAAGGAGGTGTCCTATCGCCCAAGTTACAACGTATTTTTCACTCTCAAAATAACCTTTTCCACTTGGACTTATTCCTAGTGCGGTTGCAAACTCTCTTGCTACAGAAGGTTTTTCAGTTAAAATTAAACTTTTCATCTTAAGTGATAGTATCCAACTTTTGCTTAAGCGTCCAACCTCTATCTATAAAAATCTTAAGGAATGCTTAGGCCATTCAAGAAAAAAACGCCACTAGCTTGGCAGATAATTATCTTGCCATGATAATAGATTGATAGATAAAATTATAGGTATATTGATCGATTAATTTTTTTTAAATAGGTGGTAATTATTCTTCTATCAATAAATAAAATATTTAGATTTTATATCGATGGATTCTCTTCGATGAAGCTTGGTAAAACTTTGTGGAAAATAATTATTATTAAACTGCTGGTAATGTTTCTGGTTATTAAATATCTCTTTTTTCCCAATTTCTTAAACTCTAATTTTGAAAATGATAAAGAAAAAGCGAACCATGTTAGTGAGCAGATTACAAGGATAAGGTAGTCGTATTTTGACTAGGAGGTCATATGTTTGATTTTGATTTGGGGATGGTAAACTGGGCGCGGGCACAGTTTGCTTTGACGGCGATGTATCACTGGTTATTTGTCCCGTTAACGATTGGGATCTCTTTTCTCTGTGCTTTTTTTGAATCTTTGTATGTCAAAACAGGTAACGAAGAATGGAAGAGAATTACTAAATTTTGGATGACACTGTTTGGAATCAACTTTGCGATAGGAGTTGCTACAGGGATCATCTTAGAATTTCAATTTGGAACCAATTGGTCCAATTATTCGTGGATTGTTGGCGATATCTTTGGAGCGCCTCTTGCTATCGAAGGAATTGCTGCCTTTTTTTTAGAGGCCACATTCTTTGCGGTAATGTTTTTTGGTTGGGAGAGAGTTTCAAAAAAACAGCATCTATTTGCAACGTGGATGGTCGCTATTGGTTCAAACCTATCTGCGTGGTGGATTCTTGCCGCTAATGGCTGGATGCAAGCTCCTGCTGGGATGAAGTTTAATCCAGAATCGGTTCGCTTTGAGATGGAAAATTTTGCGGCCGTTGCATTTTCTAAAATGGCCGTCTCCAAATTTGTTCACGTAACAGCGTCAAGCTTTATCGTGGCCTCACTTTTTGTTGTTGGTGTCTCTTGTTGGTTTTTACTGAAAAAAAGACATCAAGTTTTTGCAAGAAAATCGATAATGGTTGCAGCAGTGTTTGGACTTATTAGTTCATTGTATACAGCTTTTACTGGCGATGAGTCAGCATATCAAGTCGCTCAGAAGCAGCCGATGAAGCTAGCTGCTTTTGAAGGGCTTTATAATGGTGAAAAATCTGCTGGACTTGTTGCTGCCGGAGTTTTAGATCCTTCTAAATCGTTAGAAGATCAAAACGATCCATTTCTTTTTAAAGTTAAAATTCCAGGACTGTTGTCACTTCTATCAAATAGAACTCCTGGGACATTTGTCCCTGGAATTTATGATCTAGTTTACGGAAATGAAGCTGAAGGGATAGAGAGTGTTGAGTCTAAAATGGCAAAAGGTAAGACCGCTCTTGAATCACTAAAAGTTTATAAAGAGTCTAAAATAAGTGGTAATTTGACTCTTGCAGAGAGCTCTTTGGCATCATTTAATGAGAATCAAAAATATATGGGCCATGGCCATCTAAGTAGTCCTAAGGATGTCGTACCACCAGTTGGTATTTTGTTTTATTCATTTCACTTAATGGTGGCACTTGGTAGCTTTTTTATTCTCTTTTTTGCAGTAGCTATTTTGCTTGCGTATAAAGATAAGCTCAGTAGCATTAGGCCATTTTTATGGACAGGTGTTGCCTCATTCTTTCTTGGAATAATCAGTAGTGAGGCCGGTTGGGTTGTTGCTGAGGTTGGAAGACAGCCATGGGCAATTCAGGATATGTTGCCGGTAACTGTCGCGGCGACAAATATCGGTCGTGGCAATGTTCAGGCAACTTTCTTTATGTTCTTGATTGTTTTTACTATTTTATTAGTGGCAGAAATAATGATTATGCTTAAGCAGATTAGCATTGGGCCACAGGAGAGGTAATTATGTTTGGTAATATGGAAATTTATACATTACAACAGTATTGGTGGATAATATGTAGTGTTTTAGGAGCGCTCTTTTTGTTCTTAAGTTTTGTTCAAGGAGGACAGTCTCTTCTTTGGCAAGTCGCTAAAAGTGAGGTTGAGAAATCACTAGTTGTAAATTCTCTCGGTAGAAAATGGGAGTTAACATTTACAACATTAGTAACATTTGGTGGCGCAATGTTTGCGTCTTTCCCAAAATTTTATTCAACAAGTTTTGGCGGTGCTTATTGGGTATGGATGTTAATACTTTTTACATTTATTGTTCAGGCCGTTGCTTATGAGTATCGTAAAAAACCGAATAATTTTTTGGGCCAAAAAGTCTATGAGCTATTCTTGTTTATAAATGGGACGGTAGGAATTTTATTAATTGGTGCGGCCGTTGCAACATTTTTTTCGGGATCAAATTTTACTTTGACGATGTTTAACTTTGTTAATTGGACACACCCTCTAAGAGGTGTTGAGGCCGCATTTTCTTTATTTAATCTTTCTCTTGGTATTTTTCTAGTTATGAACGCTAGAACACTTGGTGGGCTTTATCTCTTAAACAGTATCGATTTTTCTGGGTTAGTAGAGTTTAAGGGAAGAGTCACAAAATGTACTTTTATGAGCTTTGTTATAAGTTTGCCATTTCTTCTCTATTTTTTGATTGCTTTGCTGCTAATGAGTGGCCAGCAATATGATGACGTAGGGGTTGTCTCTATTGTTGCAAACAAATACTTGGCAAATTTACTATCAATGCCAATCGTTGCTGTAATGCTGCTTGCGGGACTAGTTCTTGTTATACTTGGTGTTTATTTAGCAAAATTTAAATCAAGTAGTCGAGGGATTTGGCCAGCAGGACTTGGAACAGTACTAGTGGGCCTTACTGTCTTCTTTTTAGCAGGATTTAACAATACACCATTTTATCCTTCGAATGTTGATTTGAACTCAAGTTTAACGATTAGAAATGCTTCAAGTGGCCATTATACACTGGTTGTTATGAGTTATGTTTCACTCTTGGTGCCATTTGTACTAGGCTACATTTTTTATTTTTGGAGAAAAATGGATGGTAAGAAATTGAGTAGTAGTGAAGTAACAAACGATAAAGCGTATTAAGGAAATAATTATGGAATTTGTATTACTATTTGGATGGATTGGGGTCTTAGTGATCTCTTATTTTGGTTCAAGCTATATTTTAAAGCAGAGTAAGCTGCTATAAAACTGATTTTAAGAGTTATGAAACAAGCTAATACTTCGTTTCATAACTCTTAATTTGGTTGCGCGAATAATATTGGAATTCATTACTAATGTCAAACTTGTGAAATTAAAAAGTTCTCATCATAAGAAATGTTATATCATCCATTAATATATCGTTTTCATAATACTTTTTAAGAGATAACGATAAGGTATCGATACTACTTTTGACGTTGTTACTGGTAGATATAGATTTTCCAACTAGATTAAAAAATTTTCTTTCAGTTAAAAATGACCCGTCTTGACACTGAATATTTAATGCCCCGTCAGAAAAAAGTAGAATGGTGTCATTGATATCCATTTTTATGCTACTTTCTCCGTAATGGTACTCTTGGTGCTCGCCTAGTCTTGGCCCACTAGTATCTGTTATAAATTTAAATTTTTTATAACTTAGCTCCTTATCCATAAAATTAAAGATGACTGGTGGTTCATGAGCAGCATTTGAATATTTTAAAACTCTTGATTGTGGATCATATATGGCCATAAAAAAAGTCATCATCATGCTACCTTTTGAACTATCATGAATGGCCCTATTTAAATGAGTAAGAATTTTACCTGGAGAATCAATATGGGATTCAAATTGCTCAATCATAGATGCTGCACTTCTGGCGGCAGATGTTATTAGTGCGGCAGATACGCCATGTCCTGTAGCATCTCCTATCCAGAGTAGATATTTGCCGCTAACCTTAGAGTAATACCACCAATCACCGCCACACTCTGAAGCTGGAATATAGTTGCCGGCCATTTGAATGTAGTCAGATTCATAATTATCGGCCGAAAAAAGTGTTTGTTGGATCGCTTGGGCGGTTGTTAGCTCTTTGCTCATTCTTGCTTGTTGTTCTTCTTTTGTTTTTTCAAGTTGGAAAATAAGTATTCCAAGATACAAAAGCAAGAGGGCCACAAGAGGAAAGAATAGCCATCTGTAAATGGTAACGATCTTTTTTTTCTGTTCGTAAAATTCATTGTAGCCTGTAATAAATAGTTTCAATTCTTTTGAACTATTTTGTGATGTAATCATTGGGATGATATCTTCAATTAGCTGAGTATTTTTCAATATTGTCGTAACGGATTGAATGGTTCGAAGTTTTAATGTTTTTATTTGCTCAGATGTGAAATCTTCAGATTTTAATTTTGCAATTGTTAACTCTATTTGTGGTATTAGTTGTTCATTGCCTGATATGACATAGGTATTAATGTCGCTAATTAAATCGGATAACGTTTTTACTCTGCCGATTTTTTTTATTTCATTAGGTAGTTCTAAGTTTATTTGTTTGGAAAGTGTTGGAATATTTGATAGTGCAATTTTGAGTTGAATGTTTGCTGTGCTAAAGCGTTTTAAACGAAGGTGATTTTGTCTGTTTTTATCTTCATAATTTGCAAGATAGTTTACAAAGTTTTGGCCACGGAAAATAGGTAAAAAACCTTGAAGTTTTTTGTATGAGATATCTTCTTCAATTTGGATGTTCCTCATAAAGTCGTAATTATAAAAATTTTTTGCTTTTGCGGTTAAGGTTTGTTCAACCATCTGAAAGTCTAATATTTGTAGCTGTTGCACACTTGAATGAATTGCCTCGTGTGGTATTTGATAAAATAGATAGTTTTGAATAAAAAACATTATGAGTATTAAAATACTGACAAGTCCGCCTAATATAAGTTTTAGACTTATTTTGTTCATTGTTTGACCTTAAATTTTTCCGATGTAAGAGTTTTCAAAAATGCTTCGATTTTTAAAATGTCCTCATTTATATAAGAGCGATTTAATTGTCGGCCATACATGATGCGAATCACTTGTGGTAAATCGTTGACTGAACCATCATATAGGTAAGGAGAGGTTGCCTCGATATTGCGTAAAGCCGGGACTTTTACAAGATAACGATCAAATTCTAGTGCTGATTTATTATTAATATTTTGAAGGATATTGCCACCGATCCTCTCGCCGTGGTGACAGGTAACACAACCGTGAGATTTGAAAATCATGTATCCTTCAAATTCATTCTCATTAAGGGCCGGAATATGTCCCGAAAGTAATACATCGAATTTTGAATTTGGTGAGGTTAAATTAAAAATGTAGTATTTTAATGACTCCAAAATCAGACGAATGGAAACATCATCTCCAAAAACTTTTTGAAACTGGAGCTGATACCTACTGTCGTTTGAGATCTTATTGGCCAGTTCATGTATAGTACATCCTAGCATACTAAAATGGTCAGACTGTTGGTTAGTAAATATTGATTCAAATGTTAACGTGTTGCCATCAGTTAAAAACATATTTGATTTGGAAAGATTAAAAAGGGTTGGGGTGTTTACAGTCGTTAGTGAACCGGAATCTTTTATCGAAAGAGTGGTATTATCACTACCTGCTAGATTAATTTTGTGACAGCTAATACATGCAGTTTTTCCCGATTTAGATAGTGATTTATCTTGAAAAATAGTTTCACCAAGCGCAAATTTTATGTCATCTTCAACAATAAGATCCTGGATTGTTGAGAAATAGTCGGCATCATAGCTCTGTTTTGAATTTTGACTAAATACGTTTACAAAATCGGTATTAGTTTGCACATCAATGTTGTTGTGTTTCATCATGATAATGAGCGTTGCTGAGACAACTAAAGAAACGATGATCACAACAATGATCATGTTTGGAATTTTTGTTTTTGATGCGGCAAATTTCATGACTTACTTTCTTGTTTGTATGGTATATTATATCGTAAAGTAGAGGTTAATCAAATGAGCAAAATTTCTATTATAACATTACTCTTTTTGCTACAGGTTTTTTTTATAAATCATCAGGCGATGGGTGTGGTTTCTGCAACTTCAATTGGAACTATTGTTTTAAAATTAGGAAGTGTTTATAAGTATGATGAAAATGGCGGTAAGGTTGAATTAGAAGAGTACGGTAACGTATTTAGTGGTGATCGGGTTGTAACTGGTGATTCAGGTTTTCTAAAAGTTAAAATGGTAGATGATTCTGTAATTAGAATGGGTAACAATTCAATTTTTTTATTTAAAAATTATTTTGTTCGATCAACATTAGTTAAAGATGGTGAGTTCGTTCATGAAAAGGGGCCAATTAGGGCAATGTTTAAAGTAAAAACAGATGTAGGTAATATTAAACTTAAGTCGTCTGCAATTAGTGCAAATGTTGATGGCGCTGAGTTTGTGGCAGATCTGTATGGGAATGGAGATAAGGCCTCTCTTCAGCGTATGGCCGTACTTTCTGGCGATGTAAAGGTCGATCTGCTTGGAAGCAAACCGAGTAATCATGAGTCACAAGTTACTGTAAACCAAGGTAACGCTCTTGTTTATGATTCAATTGCTGGAACTGTTAACGTCTCCAAAATGAGCGAGAGTGAGGCCGCCAGGTTAAAAAATGATGAAAATGCTCAACTTGCTAAAGTTGAACTTGTTGAGGATACAAAACCTGCTATAAAGCCAGCAAAACGGAGTGGAATAGGTTCATTTTCTCAATGATGTGTCGTTAGTTGACGTGATTATTTTTTTAATTTGGAGTACGAATGCTATTAGATTTAGAACAGGTGATAGATAATACTGGTGGCGATAGAGATTTGGTTGTCAATATTGCAAAAATTTTTATTAAGAGACATAAAGAACAGCTTGATGTCATCAAAGATTCAATCGAAGTGAGAGATGGAGAGAAATTGTGGCGCTCCGCTCATACCTTAAAAGGAACTGTTTCCTATTTTTTAGTCGATTCGATTAATAGCGCGGTAAAAGAGCTTGAACAACATGGCCGAAAAAATGATTTTGAAGGAGTTAAAGAGATCTTTACCGAATTTGAAAATTTGGTTAACGAGCTAGTCCTTGTGTTAAAAAGTGAGCTTTCTATCTAATTTTTCTGGCTTTTTTGTTGAATTACTATGTAAATTTTTTTTGTTAATAAAAAAATAGATAACAACTATTGACGCAGGTTATTTCTGGTGATACGTAGTGTTAGCTTTTTTGGCCATAGTAATAAATAAAAGGGAGTAAAACGATGGAAAGTAATACTAGAACGTTAAAAAGATACGCTAACAGAAAGTTGTACGACACTCATATTAGTGCGTATGTGACGCTAGAAGAGATGGCGCAGGTTGTACGTGATGGCAGTGATGTTGTAGTAGTTGATAATACAACAAAAGAAGACATTACTTACAAAACTTTTATCCAACTTCTTCACGAATTGGAAAGAAAAAGTGTTGGTATAGGTGATGTTCAGTTGTTAAATCGTGTAATTAGATCTTCGACTGGAACTTTCACAGGATTTATCAACGAGATAGAGGGTAATGTTGCTACATTTGATGCACCGACGATGGAACATGTTGTAACGATGCCTGCGGATGTTATCATATCAAACAATGTTGAAGAGATGAGTGCCGCTGCGATATTGCATTAAATTTTTATTTGGCCTAATGATTATCTTCCTTTTACCATAAAACTGTTGTTTTTGCCTACGTATCTATAAATGTTTGTATCTTTCAACGTTTGTAATCTCAGATGTGGAATTCATAATCATTAGAGAACTGCCTAATTTTTAGACAGAAAAATAATCACTTTATTAAGTTTTATTTATACCGATATGGAGTTGTAGTGGAGGCATTGTGAGAAAAATAATGTATCTCATATTATCTGTACTTTGGTTATCTCTGGGGGTTGATGCTATAGTGTTAACACTGAATACCTCAATGAACTTAAGAACCGATAATAATGGGGTGCTTGTTAAGAGTGGAAGAGTTGAAAAAGGAACCAAGGTAAGTATTCCAGATGCGTTTGTTCCAAACGAAGTTTTAACAAAAATGAAAAATGGTAAAGAACTTTCTGATACAGACGTTAATAAAGTTTTAAATAAATATTTATCAGAACAAGTTGGCAATCTTAAAAAATTTAAAGGGCCAGATGGTAAAATTAAAAAGGATTATTTTTTAAATGTTAAAATTGAATCAGGAAAGGAGAAAGGGAAAGAGGGCCTTCTTGCTATTAGATATCTTGGTAGAAAGAGTGGACTCTCGTTGGAAGTTACAACTTCAACCGATAGTTATATTACAGGTTTTAATTCTGGCACTAACGTTAGTAATGAAACTGTAACTTATGGTGGGTCTCCTATTCCTTGTGCTATTGATTTAGCTACTCCACAAACTATGCCGGCCGCGCTTAAAAATTTAACAAATGACCTTGGCCCCGTACTTAATAAGGTTGATGCAAGAGCAAAATCGTTTGTTGTAGGGAAAGATATTGGTGCATTAGATAAGATGAGCAAAAACTTTAAACGTTCATGTGGCCCATCGTTTGAAGATTTTATTAAGACCGTTGAAAGTGAAGCAACTAAATATGGAATTCCTAAATCTATGCTTACAGGAGTAATGATTAGAGAGTCTATGGGTTCATGTAATAGTACAGATGGCCTTGGTAGTATTGGAATTTTTCAGATTAATACAAACTCTACTAGTGTTAGATTCTGTACAAAAGAAGAGCAAAGAGAGTTGGTAAATGGCCCGACAGAAGAGTTAAAAAAAGGAAAACCACCATGTCTTAGTAATCCATACGTAAATCTTTCAGAGGCGCTTAGTATAATGGCCCAGAAGTTTAAAAGAGTTAATGGGAAATTGCCAACTAATGGTGGAGTACGCTGGGACTCTATCGATAAGGGGGGGCAAGATCTTTGGAGAAAGGCCCTGTCTGCTTATAATGGAGGAGAAGGCCACGTTTATCAAGCATATTATAATATGAATGATTTTAGTTCGAAATTTGATGCTCAACTTAATTTAGATGACTGGGATCAAAGAAGACTTTTCTTTTTTAGAAATGTTTTAGAAGCTAATGGGAACAATAACTATTTTAATGACAATCAAAGATATCGTAGAGGTATTAATAACTCTATTGATAATATTGCATATGTTGAATCTATCGTTGGCCGTTATGGCCAAGAGTTCGAGGGAAGTCATTTAAACGTAGCTGAGCAAATTGATGAGGTTCTTGAAGTTTGATAAATAAATTACTTATCTCTTATTGCTCCGTTTAAGTAAGTTCTTAACATTCGTAATTGGTTTTGGATCTATGTTTAATTCGTGATTATCCTCTTCTCTTATTGGTGCTGCTTGGCCGGTTGATATTTGATCTAATTCAGATTCCGTTTCCGTTTCTTCTTTATCTAAATCAAGGAGATTTACTTGAATATTTTTCGATGAATTTTTTAAAAACTCCATGTCGCTGGCCGCTTTTTGATCAATTTCAAAAGACGAAACAGTTGATATCTCTATTAAAAAAATAATAAGAGGGATTGCTAGAAATTTGTAAGTTATAAAATTCATCAGTTAAATGATCATTCATCGTTATGTAGAAATCAACATATATTGTTCATAGATATCATTAAATTTTTTTGATCAATTCTGTGCTCTATGTTAAACACTGTTACTATGAATATTGATTTATTGCTTGATAGTTATGATTATCACCTCCCTGATGAATTAATTGCGATGAGGCCGACCGCTAAGCGTGAAAATTGTAGACTTCTTATTTACAAAAAGAGTACTGGCCAAATAATTCATTCGTCATTTCATGAAATTGGTAACTATTTTCCGAAAAATACTCACTTGGTTCTAAATTCGAGCAGAGTTATCCCTTGTAGATTGCTTGGCAGTAAAAAGAGTGGAGGTAAAGCTGAGGTTTTTATATTATCAAATAGGACTGTTTTAATAAAAAGTTCAGGAAAAAAACACATTGGTGACTGTTATAAATTTGACCAAGGGTTTGAGGCCAATATAGTTTCTGCTAACGATGGGACTTTTGGTGTAAAATTTTTTAAGGATGGGCAAGAGACAACAGCTGATACTGTGATGAATCGAATAGGTACTATGCCAATTCCGCCATATATAAGAGATGGTGTTTCTGATGAACAAGACAAATTAGATTACCAGACAGTGTACGCTAAAGAGGAAGGTTCTGTTGCTGCACCTACGGCCGGTCTTCATTTTTCAAAAGAGTTGTTAGACCAATTATCTTGTGCAGGGTTTGATCACTCATATTTAACATTGCATGTAGGACATGGAACTTTTGCTCCAGTTAAGTCTGACAATATTTTAGAGCATAAAATGCACCACGAGTCTTATTTTATGGGCCAAGAAACAGTTCAAAAATTAGAGCTTGCAAGAAAGGCCAAACGGCCAATAATTGCAGTTGGAACAACGGCACTAAGAGCGTTAGAGAGTAGTGTTGATATTAAGATAAATCCTAATGAACTATATAGTACAAATATTTTTCTTTATCCTGGTAAGCAAGTGAAATCGGTAAACGGCCTTCTTACTAATTTTCATCTCCCCAAATCTACTCTTCTTATGCTTGTCTCTTCACTGATTGGTAGAAATAAGGTACTAGAGATTTATCGTATTGCTACTAAACAAGGATACCGTTTTTTTTCTTATGGTGATGCCATGTTGATATTGGAGTAAGGTTGTGAGTGGTTTTTTTGAGCTGATTTCTAAATCTGATGAAGCTAGAGCTGGTGTTTTAAAGTTAGAACATGGTGAGGTGAAAACACCAATATTTATGCCAGTTGGGACAAGGGCATCTGTCAAGACACTTCGAAGTGAACAGCTTGAAGAGATTGGGGTTCCAATTATTCTTGGGAATACCTATCATCTTTATTTACGCCCAGGCCATAAGTTAATAGAAGATAGTTTTGGTGATTTACATACTTTTATGAGCTGGAAAAAACCAATTCTCACAGACTCTGGAGGATTTCAAGTTTTTTCTCTTTCGGATTTAGGTAAGGTCACAGAAGAGGGGGTTCGGTTTCAATCTCATATAGATGGTAGTTATCATATGTTTTCGCCAGAAAAATCTATGGAAATTCAAAAGTCACTTGGAAGTGATATTGCGATGTGTTTTGATGAGTGTCCTTCTCTACCGGCATCGAAAGATCGGTTGCGCGAATCTCTTGAACTTACGATGAAATGGGCAAGACGATCAAAAAATTATCCACTAAGAAATTATCAGAAACTTTTTGGTATTATCCAAGGTGGCCTCTTTGATGATTTAAGAACAGAATCGTTAGAAAGACTAATGGATATAGGTTTTGATGGATACGCGCTAGGTGGACTCTCTGTCGGTGAAAAAAATGAGGAGATGATAGAGTTTTGTAAAAATTTTGTTCCCAAAATGCCACAGCATGCCCCTCGTTATTTAATGGGTGTTGGAAAACCTCTTGATATATTAAACGGGATCAGGGCCGGCCTTGACATGTTTGACTGTGTGTTGCCAACTAGGAATGCAAGAAATGGCCAAATTTTTACAGACTTTGGCCCTTTAAATATTAAGAAATCAAAATTTGCAGAAGAATCTATGCCGCTTGATCCAAACTGTTCTTGTGCGATCTGTAAGCGATATAGTCGAGGATATATTCGCCACCTTTTTACAGTTGGAGAACTAGCTTCTCTTGAGATGTTAACTTACCACAATATTTATTATTTTATTAAACTTGTAGAAAGAGCAAGAGAAGCTATCTTGAACGATAGTTTTGAAACATTTTATCAAACATATTTAGAAAATTATAACAGAATGTTCTATTGCTAGCTAAATATTTGTAAAAAATTAAATTGAAGCTCCACCAAATAGTTCTTTGTGGTAATCTTTGCGATGTCTTTTATAACAGGTTTCAGATAAAGACCAGTGCATGATCGATTTTGGACATAAATCTGTATGAATCTCTTTTGTATCATAGAGGATCTCTTTTTTTAGTACATGATGGCCTAAGAAGGTAAACACAAGCATCTCTTGGCCAAATTTTGGATGTTTTTTCCAATATACTGGATTGATGTTTATAGTGTTTGTATCGCTATCGAAAAAGCCACCTTGTGTATAGTGAAGATTATTAATTTCTCTTGCTGTTACACCTATGACTTTTTTTTGACTCAATTTTTCAAACTCTTTTACATAAGGATTAATGTCAATATTAGTGTGTGTTGCTGCAAATACGCTTGTTGCAAAGATTCCTAGTAGAAAGCTTGAAAATATGTTCATCCAAATTCGTCCTAATTAATAGTTAATATGCAGATGGAAATCGTATAATATAATATTTGATTGATAGTTTCATAGAGTAGAGATTGGCCTTTATTCTACGTTTTTGCAATCAGGTCTGAAATTTATTCAGGAAGGATCTGTATTTACCTTTTTAAATGTTAGCTTAAAGGTTGTACCACAGTTTTGAGTTTCGGGTTCTGATTCTGATTGAACATCTATTTTTCCACTGTATTTATCCATAAAGAGTTTAGTAATTGGAAGCCCAAATCCAGTCCCATGTTCTTGTTCTGTTCCAACTCGAGAGGTGGGAGCTGAAAAATCAAAAATTGAGTTTTTAATATGTTCAGGCATTCCGATGCCGTAATCTTGTATTATTAAGCATGTACTATTGTTGTCAATATCGTATAAAGTTAAATCGATTTTACTATTTCTTTGTGAGAATTTGATAGCGTTTGTTAGTAAATTAGTAAGCACGCTCGTTCTAAGTGAAGAACCGTCTGCCATTATATTGTACCTAGCGTCAGGATCGTCTTTTTTTATGTTTATAGATATATTTTTGCTGGCCGCTCTGGTTGAAACATCTTCAAGGCTTATTCTAATAACTTCAGATAGCGAGACTGGCCTTAAATCTAGTTTAAGTTTTCCACAACCAACAGATCGATATTTTTTTACATCAGATAATATGTCATTTATTCTGTTTAATGCCTCATCAACTTTATCTAGATTTTTAAACATCAGAAAACCTTTTGCCGTTGTTAGCGGTGTACATAAATCATGGGAAACAACTGAGATTAGTGCAGCATTTGTCTCGTTAAGCTCTTGAAGCATTTCGTAACTTTTATTAAGATCATCTCTAATCCTTTGTTCTTCTCTGGCAAATATTCCAGCTACTATATAAATAGTTAATGTTCCAATTATCAAAGTGAATATATTGATAATTGTTGCAGCGATTATCGGGGTCTGTTCAGTAGGTGTTTCAAAATGGTGAGGAAGAATAAATGCTAGTGTAAATAAAACTGTTCCTGCAAATGCTAATAATGCGGAGAGTTTTTTGTTAAGTAGATATGCTCCAGTATATAAAAGAATTGGTAGCCATAGCATATTTGTGGAAAGATGAACAGGTGCAACGGCATGTTGGATTGCTACTAAGAAAATCAGTGTTAATAAATAGATGAAAAATGAGCGAGTAAAGTTCCCGACGTATCTAAAATAAATAGATTGTATTATCATAAACAGCAGAAATATAGCATCTATATATTGAGAATATTGTTGTTTGTTTAGTATGTTGACAGTGATGAATCCGATGAGGATTAGCTGATTCAGAAAGAAAAGGCTTGCTTGCAATGTAGCGTTACGTCGTCCTATAGCTGACATAAGGTTTGTAAAGTTTCTTGGTAAGTAAAAGTTTTCTATAATTTTTTTAAACATATTCATTCCTTTGAAGTAATATATTTTAGTTTTGAGTCGATAGGGTATACTTGTTGCGGCCTCGTTCTTTAGAATTATATAGGTTCGAGTCTGCAATTTTTATAAAGCTCTTACAGTTATCATCAGTAAATTCCATGAAATTTTGAAGATAGTTTGGATGAATTGCTACGCCACCGAGACTGCAGGTGACAGATAGTATAGGCGCGCTGTTGTCATTTATGTTTTTTACTTGCATCTCTTCAATCGAATATCTGATTTTTTCCAGAACCGATGCAAGGCCCTGGGGGTGTGTAGCAGGAAGTATGATGGCAAACTCTTCCCCGCCATATCTTGCTGCAAAATCTGTATTCTTGATAGTGTTTCTTAGTGTTGATGCTGTCTCCTTAAGTACCTTGTCTCCTTGGAGATGGCCGTAGTTATCATTAAATTTTTTAAAGTGATCAATGTCTAAAATTATTAGACTTATCCAGTTGTTGTTTTCTTTTGCTAGAGCTAATTCTGTTTTAAATTTGTCAATGAATGCTCTGTAGTTATTAAGCCCAGTCATTTCATCGGTTGCTGAAATAATCGCTAGTTTTTTTGCTCCTTCGTGTTCTTTTCTATATTTATTTTTTAGTTCTATTTCTAGGGACGAATCTTCTAAGTATATTATCCATCTTGGACTGTTTGGAAGTGCTTCACGATCTGGTCGTAAAGAGGCGTTAACAGTTCCTTCTTTAATCTTTGTTTTATAGTGAACTTCCCGATATCTTAGCGCGTATGATTTACCATTTATGCCATTGTCATTGCAAAACATCTCGGGATCATCAAGCTCAATGACGTTACAAAATATTGTGCTACCTTTCATTAAACGTTTTATAGATATTCCCGTTAGGGTAGAAGTGTAGTCGTTGGCAAATTTAATCTGTTTGTATTGGTCAATAACAATTACTGCAGTTGTTTGAAAAACATTAAAATAGGAGTATCTGTTAAGGTCATATTCTGGTAAAAATTGCACTGCTCTTGTATGATTAGGTATTAATTGTGCAGTTTTTTTCTTGCATGATGAGCATTCGATTTCTGAAAATTTTGGTATGGGGGCATTGGGGTAATAATCAATTCCAATTTGTAGCAATGAAGAAAAGAGATTAGAGCACTCGTTACAAATATATGGCATGTAAAATGATTTTACCTCATAACTTGAAGGTAAAAGATGTGGAGATGTATTAAATTTTTCTATTAAAAAAAATGGTATCTCGCTAAATATAACTTTGTAATCTTTTAACGTAGTTGTTATCCAGTTATACCAACAAACTGTCCCTTCATTTGTCATGAAATGTAATTTACTCATGTCGATTATAACTTCATTAATCGTCTTCGCGGTTAACGTAATAGATGGAAATTGATAATCTTTATTGATTTCACCAGTTAGGTTAATACATAAATTTTGTTCTGTTGGTTCTGAGGTGATTTTCATATTACTAAAATGTTATCACTATTCTATTTACTTATAATTCTTGGCAATTTTTTCCGTTATTTATGTTGACGTTTTTTTGGAACAATCCTATAAAAACAGTCTAGTTATAAGTCTATATATAAACTTGGAGAGTTAAAATGTTTGAAATGCTTATAGGATCAGCTTATGCAACAGGTGAAACGGCCCAGAACGCTGCTGCGCGGCCAAACATGATGGCATCACTTGCCCCATTTGCCCTTATTTTTATAATTTTTTATTTTTTAATGATTAGACCTCAGAAAAAAAGATTGGATCAAGAGAAAGCACTTCTTGGAAGTTTAGCAAAAGGTGATGAAATCTTTACAAAATCTGGGTTGCTTGGAACTATACATGGACTGACCGATAGAATTGTGACTATTGAAGTTTCGGAAGGTGTCAAGCTAAAGGTAATGCGTGAACACATTGGTGGATTAGCGAATAAACTATTTGAAAGCAACAAAAAATAGTGTCGCCGCAACTACTTGGAGAATCTCCGATCAAAGCGTACGTGTTTGTTGATGATGAAGCATTTGGCCATTCTTCTTTAAACTGCGATAGTAAGATGTCTATTTTATAAATGGTTGGAATAGGTTTGCAATATCATCGCTATCAAGATCTAAGTAAACAACGGCCCCAAGTTCGAGTAGGAAAATTTTTTTTACTTCAAGAGGTGTTAGTTCTGGATATTCTATAGCAATTCTACTTAAAAGTTTTTTCTCTGCTTTTCTAATTATCTCTCCAATTTCGCTATCTCTTCGTCTTTCTAGGAAAAATAAGATAAGCACGTATGGCATCTGTTTGATCCGATAAATGCCGTTTGCTATTCGATCATGGATGGAGACGGTTCCTTTTTTATGGTCAAAAATTAGCTCTAGCATGTAGCGGTATGCCTCTTCTACTATTGTCTCTTTGTCTTTACCAAAATAGTAGTAAATGAGAGATCTTGTTACATCTGCGTATCTGGCAATATCGCTAATTTTCCATCCTAGTCTGCCTTTTTCTACTTCAAGTCGTAAAATAGCATTACATATTTTAAAAATAATATTTTCATCAGGTTTTGAATTTTTCTCATTATCTTGATCTGATTTTATGTTCATTAAAACCTCTGAAATGGCCGACCATATCTATTGGCCAAATGATAAATTTTCTAGAGTAAACTCTTTTTTGCTGATTATATTAAAACTAAAGGTGCATGTTAAGGTTTTTTTATGTAACAAGCAGCTGGACTTTGCAAGCTCAGATGATTCAATTTCGTCACTAAAGAAACTGTCCATTTTTGTCAGTTGGGCCGTTAACGTATTTTTTATGTTAGCAGAACAAGGTAGTTCAAATAGTTGATTTGTTCTTGTGTATCTCTCATTTGCCATACTTACCTTGTCATTGCCATTTTTTCCTGTATCAGTAAGAAAGTAGATTCCTTTGTTTCTAAAGACGATTAAATCTTTTGCAATTCCTTGTTTAAAGTTAACGACATTTACCCGATCATCGACTGAGATTGACCAGTCTGTTCCTTGATATGAGCTCCATACTTTACTATTTCTAATATATTTTTTCTGAATTACAACGTTATAAGAGTAGTGTTGTGTTTCAACGGTTAAATTTGTATTTGCTTGTAGTGTTTGAATTGTTGGTGCTAGATAGATGCAAATAGCGATAATGCCAGCAAGTGTGATTCGACTAAATTTGAGACTATTTCTTTTCATAACAAGCCTATATTTGCATAATTGATGCCACTATTTTTTTATAAGACGTTGAAATTAAGCCACCACAAATTACTTGAGTTGATAACTATATTGACAGTTTGTTGATAAAGTTGACATCTGCGGATATGATATATTGGTAAGAGTAAAGTTAAACGTTTTTTTTGCCCAGGGGGATTTTTCATGAAAGAACATGTCCAACGGAGAATGCGCTCAGATTATCGAGGTGAAGCTATCGTTGAGTGTGAAAAAGGTAACAATATTGGCACACTCAATATTCGAAATATTAGCTTAAATGGGATCTATCTAGAGAGTAATAATGATTTTAAAAATTGTATTCACTGTAAGCTTACTATTAGACTTGGAGATGGAAGCATCGAAATGCCAATTGATGGCGAGATTATAAGAAAAGATGTTGAAGGGGTAGCAATTAGATTTTCAAGTATGTCACCTACAACGTTTGATCACCTAAGAAAAGTTGTCATGTATAATTCATCGTCACCAGAGGATTTTCTTAAAGAGTGTAAAGAACGTCCTGGATTTAAATAGTGGCAAATAATAAAGATAAAATTTTTGTTATAGGCGATATTCATGGCTGTGCTGATGAGCTTAGGCTTTTACTTAGGTCATTACCGATTGAAGATGATTCACTGATTGTATTTCTTGGTGATTATGTAGACAGAGGGCCCCAGTCTAGAGAGGTCCTGGAGATAGTTTTAAAACTAAAAGAAAAGTATAATGTTGTTCCACTTATGGGTAATCATGAGCAGATGTTTTTAAAGTTTTTGGAAGATCCTTCAGGTAGTGATGGTGGTATGTTTATTTTTAATGGAGGTTCTGCGACACTTGCTAGCTATGCTGATGATTTTGGAGAGTATGAAGTTCCTGAAACTCATGCAAAACTGTTAACAGCGATGCCTTTATATCATGAGACTAGTGAC
Source organism: Bdellovibrio sp. (assembly GCA_020720455.1). Lineage (GTDB taxonomy): Bacteria > Bdellovibrionota > Bacteriovoracia > Bacteriovoracales > Bacteriovoracaceae > DYOQ01. Next base: position 6,847 of record DYOQ01000016.1, on the reverse strand, counting down.
TACATTTTTGTTCATGCAGGCCTACCAAATATTCCAACAAACAAGATTGATGTTGATGTTCACCAAGAAGATCTACTTTGGATTAGAGAGGAGTTTTTTGATAGTAAATTTGACTGGGGTAAGATGGTTATTCATGGGCATACGCCAGAAAAGTATGTTCAATTTTTAGAGAATAGAATCTGTGTTGATACTGGATGTGTGTTTAATGGAAAACTGTCAGCTGTAGCATTACCATCAAAACAGGTATATCAAGTTCAGCGACAAGCAGAGTGGAAACACTCATATCTTGTTGATAAAACATCTGCAAGAAAGGCCGTTCGGTTTATAGGATCTATTCCAGTTATAATTGATGGATATGAAAAAAAGCTTTTTGAGACGAGAAACTATACAGAGTTTGGTATGTTGATAAAAGATGTTTCCGGCAACAAAATTTCTATATTTAAAGATCATCAACCAATAACAGGCGAGATTGGTGATAATAAAACTGAAGATGCGATTAGATTTAAAGGCGAAATTTTACGTTCAATCCAAGAAATTGACGGGATCTATTATGCTATTCAGTTCACTCTAGAAAATGTTGTTAGTGCACAAAAAGCGTCTTGAATTGAGTTAAAAACAGGTATCTGATATTTAAAAAAACTTTCTTTGTAATTATAATACTCATTACCAGCATCGATTGTGACTAAAATGGTTTTCCTATATTTACATGATAGTTCTGATAACTGTTTTATTTTTTCTTGGGCCTTAGGTAAGCTATAGGTTTCAAGCATCGCTGTAAGAGGAACTATTCCAACGACTAAGCAGTCAATGCGCTTGTCTTTGCAAAATACTTCTATGCATTCTAAATAAACATCTTCATTCGCCATGGGAGTTAAGTCTAATGGGTTTGAAGGTGAGACCAGGTTTGTAATTCCATATTTTGTTAGTATCATGGATAGTTCTTGATAATTTTCTTCTGTTAACGTAGCAAGCGAAGAGTCTAGAATGTCAGCACTGCTAACAGACTCAAAGCCAGCATTGGTTATGATTGCAATATTTTTTTTGTTACTTAAAATTAAAGAAGGGTAGTATCCGTAAGCTAATAACGTTGACTCAAACTTTGAAAAATCTTCAAATAGAATTCCACCAGCATCAGTTAATATCTTTTTTTCTAGATCGTAGTTTGATGCTAAACTGCCAGTATGGCCGGCCGCTGCTTTCATTCCGCGTTTGCTTCTTCCTGCCCGATAGATCACAACTTTTTTACTATTTGGAATATTTTTAATTGTTTTTGCCAGCGTAAGAGCATCACTATTTGGTGGCCCTTCTAGGTATAGTGCTATGACTTTAATACTACTGTCAGTTGATAAAACATTAATCATATCTGAGGCATTTAAATCTAGTTGATTTCCGATACAGAAACCATATTTAATGGGGAGGTTGTGATTTCGAGATAGTCTTGTAATAAAGAAAGCACCACTTTGAGCAATAAATGCAATGGTTCCTTGAGAGTGAAAATTAATATTAAGCTTAGATTCAGGAATAAATAGAGTGTTTAGTTTTATTTCAGCTAAGATAATACCAAGCGAGTTAGGTCCGATTATTCTAGCTCTTTGATTGATATTTAGAGTGTGAAGATACGACTCAATATCTTTTTTTATTAAATGATTAAAATCTGCGCTATCTCCAATACCTCCAGCAACGAGGTAGATGATTGGAGATTTCTTTGTGCTGCATATCTCTTTGATGGCCTCTAAACAGGTAGAGGCAGGAATTGCTAAAATGATAACATCTACGTTAGGGAGTGCAGAGATTGAGGCCACTGATGTTATTTCGTTATATGTAGAAACTGTTTTATTAACTATAAAAATATTCTCTTTTGCAATTTCTGATTTTTTAATATTCTCCAAAATGATATTACCAAATGACACCTTGGTACTGCTTACTCCGACAATGGCAATTGATTTTGGAGAAATGATGGCCGTTAAAGATTCATTGTTTATTTCAAGTTGTTTTGGAGTATAGTTTTTTCCTCTTAGTCCAACACCATCAAGGCCACAGATTGCACCGTCAAGTTTTATGACTATAGGGTTAATCTCTAAAAGAGAGATCGACTCATTTTTGCAGATGTTTGCAAGTGCCCAAAATTTTACTAATGATGACTTTAACTCTTTCTCTGATATTAGTTGCTTTTTGTCTCTTGTATTTCCAGTCAATATTTTCCAAAGAAGTGTCTGTTCAAGTTGTTCGTATGCCTGATGAGGTGAGGTTATCTCAATACTCCAGTTAAATACACTCTGTTTTAGTTCTGGGTTTAAAAGTTCAGTATGAACACCTCCAAATCCAAATGTAATAATAGTTCCAAGCGAGGAATCATCTTGTATTGACAGAAGTAACTCTGTTGGTAAGGGGCCTTTGTGAAACGAGACTGTCTCGCTGATTAGGCAACCATTCCATTTTTTTTTATCAGCTTTAGATTCCATCTCCTGATATATTTTTTTTGCATTTGAAAAAGTAGTGAAAGCAACCATCCCAACATCTGATTTGTGCCAAAGGTCTTCAATGATACCTTTGATAACCACCTTTTCATCAGATAAGAACTGTTGAGCTATATCGTCGATTTTGTATGCGACAAAATATTTAGGAATTGAAATATTTGCTCTTTTTAATATCTCATAACAGGTTGGTTCTGTGATAAACGTAGACATATTATGATTTTGCCAAGCCAAAGTTAAATGCAGAAAGATTTTGGGCGACAATTTTTTCACCTTTTGATTTAAATCGCTCTGTGATTGCTTGCTCCCAAATACTTTTTGTTATTGGCATTAGTCTTGAGGCCGCACCAAGAAGTGCAATATTTCCACCTTGAGAAAAACCGAGATCTTTAGAAATTGCATCTGAATCAATTATCAAAACTTTCTCTAACGATCTAAGCGTAGAGATAATTAAATCGTGGTCTGGGTAGTTATTCATATTTATAATAGCTGAAGATGAGCTTACTATAGGTGCCCCTTTTTTTAAGTAATGTAGATGTCTTAAACTTTCTAGTGGCTCAAGTCCTATTAGTAAATTGGCACTTCCTTCTTCAATTGTTGGAGACGTAACTTTGCTCGAGCTAAATACGATGTGAGCACTAACTTCTCCGCCTCTTTGACTCATTCCGTGAACTTCTGATTGAAGGACATTAAATCCGCTCATCCACGCAGCACCAAGTGCTAATTGAGCTATTGTAACAGCTCCTTGGCCACCAACTCCTGCAACGATCAATCCAAAATTTTGTTGCTTATTCATTGGCCACCTCTTTTTTTTGTTGATGAGGATAGAGTTTTCTTCGAAGCGCCTGAATGCACTCTCTTTTAAAAATTATTAGTGACGGGCCATTTTTTTTGAATATTTTTTCTAAAGTGTCTACGTTTGCACTATGTTGTTTTGGTAGAGGAGTAAGAACGTGAATATCCTCTTTAGGAAGTCCGGCAGCGATTGCTAAATCTTCACAAATTCCAATTGTCACAGGTGGCTGTTGTCCTGTCATTCCAACAATAGAGTTATCCATGACCACCATATTGATATTAACTTTTGTTTGGACGGCAGATATTAGAGTTGTCATGCCTGAATGAAAAAATGTTGAATCACCAATAACTCCAACGCTTGGAGTGTGTCCAGCAAGTGCAGCTCCAAGTGCCATAGATAAAGAGGCACCCATTTCTACACAGCTATGTATCGCCATATGTGGTGGCATTACGCCAAGCGTGTAGCAGCCGATATCACCAAAAATTCTATAATCATCAATTCCAATATTTTTTAAAGCAGTTGTTAGTGATTTAAATGCATCTGTATGGCCGCAACCATCGCAAAGCTTCGGTGGCCTTGAGGAAACAATTTTGTCTATTTCTCTTTTTTTAGCGTCGGTTAATTTTGGGTTTGTTGGTTCAAACGCAAGAGTTTTCCGTATAATGCCAAGAGAGAGTTCTCCTGTTTGAGGGACTGCACAGTCTCTTCTTCCATGAATAATACATTTTTTATCAAGAGAGTATCCGAGTAATAAATCTTCAAGATATGGATAGTTCTCTTCAAAAACAAAAACTGACTCATTATTTCTAACAAAATCTTGAAGTAGCGTTTTGTCTACTGGATAACTCTTTATTCGAAGCTGGTTAAACATCTCTTTTGATATATTATTGTGTTCAATATAGTGATCAAAATAAGCAATCCCCATTCCTGATATCACCACTCCAATTTTTTTTCCACAATAGATTGCTTTATTAAAACCTGCTGAGATTTTTAACATCTCCGAGTATTTGTTTTTTAGATCAACAAATCTAACCCTTGCAATACTTGGAACAAGAACCCAGTTGTTTTTTTCTTCTTTTGATGGAATACCAAGAGTTGTTGGAGATAATCTGTCATCTCTTCTAAAGACCTCTCCGCGTGAGTGGGCAAGTCTTGTAACAAGTTTTACGACGACAGGGAGTTTTAATTTTTCAGAAATTTCAAAACCTTTGATGGTAAAATCATAAACCTCTTGTGGTGTTGTTGGTTCAAGAAGTGGTAGATGCGCAAAATCTGCAAGAGGTCTTGTATCTTGTTCATTTTGGCTACTATGCATTCCAGGATCATCTGCAACAGCAACAATCATCCCGCCATTTACTCCAGTGAGAGCAGAGTTGACAAAGGCATCAAATGCGACATTTAGCCCCACATGCTTCATTGTTACAACTGTTCTTTGGCCCGTGTAGCTGGTCCCAAGTGCTAGCTCATACGCAACTTTTTCATTTGCGGCCCACATGGAAACCCGGCCATCATCCATTTTTTTTATGTACTCTTCGGCCGCTTCAAAAATTTCAGTTGAAGGTGTTCCTGGATACCCATATACACATTTAACTCCAGCATCCATAGCACCAAGAGCAAGCGCTTCATCTCCAAGTAGTAATTTACTTTTTTTCATAATTAGTTGTTCCTATTTTTGTCTGGAACCGTCAAACTCTGTACTTAAGATCCAGCCAACAATCTCTCCGGTCTTTAGACTTTTTGAAGTGTAATGAGCTGGGCCAAATGCAGCAGAACCTTCGACAAATTTTTGTTCTCTAGAATCTATCATGCGTTTTGCTCTCTCTTTCCACTTGGCAAAATTTTCATTTCTTAAGTCTATCCATCCCTGTTTTGCCCAGCTATCTAGATCTTCACTTTTTACATCAACAGTTGCGTGAACTTTTGATTCAGGAATATACATTGTATGGCCCCTAACAATCGTTTTACCATCTGGCAGTAAGATTGATAGGCCTAGAGATGTTATGATATCTTTTGCTTCATGCTTGTTTAAAAAATCGACAACTTTTTTTGACATCTGTTCTGGACTATTTTTTCGATCGGCCCACTCTTCAAGAGTTGGATAGACAGATTGAAGTAAGTAAGCTTCATATAAAAGTTTTGACAGTTGAGGAGGCCCTAGTTCTCCAATTGCGATACTTGGGATTCCTTTACTATTTTCCATCTCAAGCATCTGATCAATTGCAGACTGTCTAATATATCCTGCCCGATAACTTGGGTCCATAACTGCGCCATCAATTGCTGCAATTACATCTTTACCTGTGTTGTGTCCGCAAAGTTCATAAAGGACGTTGCGAGCGATCTCTTCAGGGGTAACGAACTCCATAGAGTCCATATAAGTTATTGCCTCATACTCTCCGCGAGAAAAAAAACCGTTCTCACCAGTATCGACACCGACAAGCTCTAAATTACCTTTTGATTTATAGTCGCTCACTCTTTGCCTAACAGTTAGCGTCTTACCAACTGTCTCTTCTTTTGATTCACAAAGAACTACAGGTTGCCTAAACTTATTTATCTTTTTAAATGTGATTCTTTTATGGCCAATCATTGCACCTGGTTTAATCTCTTTGATAATTGGGCCAGGTGATCTTGCTAGTAAAAATAGTAGTCCGGTATGGGCAAATCCTATACTTGTTTTTGTCATAAGGGTAAAACTAGGTTTATCTTCTCCGTGAGTGAATGGAATATTGACACCCATTCCTCCCGTTCCGGTTGTTCCAACTTTTATGTATGCTCTAGTTTTAGCTTGAAGAAGTGAGTTATAGAGCAAGGTGACGTGCCTAACTAGCTGTGGGACTGATTGAGAAATCAAAAGCAGATCAATCATTTTTAAATTATTTAAATGAGGGAAGCTCTCTAGTGGAGAGGTGCTTAGTTCTAAAATCTGAGATGCAAAATTGCAGAGATCATCTGTACTTTGCTTATCTCCATTTTTAGCTTTTACAATTGTTGATTTTAAATCGTTTTGAGTTAGAGTTGTAAGAGCATCTTGAAACTCTTTAACTACCTTCGAACTACTTTTAACATCTTGGTAGCTAATTGCTGTTGCAGTATTAACACAATCAATGACCACATCTGGCCGATATTTTAAAATCAACTTAGGCATTAACCCTTCGTTTACAATATTTTTTCCATCGCCATTTAGATCACCAAAAACATCATCATAAATCTGTGCAAGCATCCCATTATTTGAGGTTATTTCGGCCCTGCTTTTATTTGCATAGCTCTCTCTAACAAAGATATTTCCGTACTCAGGAATAAATTCGACACTATTTCCAAACTCCTCTTTGAGGGCCGTGACGGTCTCTTTTGCCTCATCTTCAAATAGGGTGCATACAACTATTTTTTTTGGCCTTAATTCTTTTGACATTAGTCTGCAGATCTGATGTCCAACAAGCCCACCACCACCAAAAATAACAACACTGTTAATATCTCTAGGCGCGATCATCTGTACCTCCAAAGTACAAGCATTTTTTTAATAGTATCTAGCGTAAAAATTTGTAAGAAACGATAGCCCTAGCGAGTAATAAGGTCAACTTTA